>CAYTWF010000036.1:0-32793 GCA_964441705.1 uncultured Butyrivibrio sp. | reverse complement strand
ATAATTCCTTACTGGTTGTAAGGGATATTAACCATAAATACATTGTAGTAGAAAGAGGAAAATGCATGAAAAGAAAAATATTAAGTATTTTATTATGTGCGTGCATGATGTGCACACTTTTACCACAGTTTGCTATGGCTGGTGGGGATGATACACCATTAACCCTCGATATCAATAATGGTAGTATTAATATTACTGAAACAGGATATACACAGGGAACGGGAGATGAGACAGCCTATACTGGTGATTACGTAATTACCGGAACAAGTTATAGTACTACTGATACAATTACTATTGAATCGCAGGCAGCAGGCAGTGATATAATCTTTGATGACCTATGGATGCAATGTTATTCATCCACAGCACCATTGGTACTTGGAGATGGGACGGCCGTTAACGTTAAAGGAACTGCTTGTTTCTATGGCAATGGGGTTGATAGGGAAGCTCCAATTGTTTCAATCAATGGTGCCGCCGCTATTAATATAGCAGCTGATGCAGAACTGCGTATGTATGCAGGTGACAATGATATAATGGATATTAATGGCAGTCTTATTGTAACTGGCAGTGGAAACTTTAGGGTTATGATGACGGCAGGCAACAAATCTTGTGTTGAACTTGCAGAGAGTTCCCAACTGGATATGTCAGCGTATGCGGGAAATGTGTCATTTAGAAGTCCATCTTATACATCACCAGTGATTCACGGTGGAACAGTTAAGCTTGCAGGAGACAGTATTGATATATGCGGAGCATATATATATGATGCTGCCCCTTATTCAACAACCTTATCAACAAGCTTTTTTGATGGTAAAAATCTTAGTATTGACTGCAATGATACACTGAAGATTGGTACACAAGACAGTGTATTAATTAATGCTACAGGGACAGTATCACTTACCTCTGATACATCAGTGATTCTTTATTCTAATTATAATGACAGCTTTATTAAAGGCTCAGCAGTAAGTCTGCTTGCACCAGAGGTTATTGTGGCAGATTCTGCTATTGATACAAACCCGATGGTAAGTCCATCCATGACCGTAAGCAGCAACTCTAAGATAACATTTCTTGGAAATGGTGTTAATACTGAAGTTAATGGCTCCACAGATATAACAACCGGTGCAAAATATGGTGGAGATATTACAGATACAAGACTGGATTACAGTAACAGCCAGAATATTCCAGCCGAGGCTATTACCTATACAGCTGGTGATGGTACAGTAGAATTCACTCCTGCCAGTGGAGAGGCGGCTGCAGTACTTACGTTTAATAATGCCACATTGAACAAAACTCTGAATCTGCCTAAGGGAGATTCAGATACATCAGTATCTTTTGTTATTAGGCTTAATGGCAGTAATAAAATAGTTAACAGCGACTACCGAGATGAATTTCCATATGCTCCAATCAGCATGGGTTATACTGACCTTACAATTACAAGTACCACCAGTGGAAGCCTTGAGCTTAAATTGGATGGATATGATTATTTAAATGATAAATTTTCGGACTATGTATTAGGTAGTGGAGAGAAAAAGCGGCAATCTGATTATTGGTGGTAATGCCAGCGTTAATGCCGTCAATAAGAAGGTTAATACTGATATGGTATTTGGCTCAATATGGGTAGATTCCATTAGCATAGGTGCAGAGGCCTCTCTTACCTCTCAAGCCGAGAGTGGCGGACTTGTGACTGGAAGCATAAGCGGTGCTGACAGATATAACGGTGTATACGCAGTTATTGATAATACAGAATCAATTAGTTTGGACTATAGTGTTAATGGTTCCTATAATATGCCAACAATACTTACAGATGGAACGGCATGTATAGGTGAATCAGCGATTCAGGGAAAGCCTGACATTGTGACTTCATTATCAATACCAGAGGGTTCAGCCTTAACTATACCTTCAGGAAAAGAGCTTATAGTGAAAGATGTTACAAAGCTTAGTAATGATGGGAGCTTAGTTAATAATGGTATAATAATATTGTGCAATGGAGAGACCTCCCAGGAGATTCAGTCCATGAATCTTTCTGGCAGCGGAGAGGTGCATGTATATCAGAGCTATGAGGATTATGAGGAGGGAACAGATTCTAAGGTTTATACTAATACAGGCTTTAAATTGGTTGACAATATTGATACCACTAAGGATTTATCTGGCGCAACCCTTGCCAAGGATGGCTATGAATGGAATGCTGCCACTCATACATTAACTATTGAGAATATAGATGTTAAGGACGAGGTCCTGCTGAATGCTGGGGTCAATGATGTGACACTTAATATAAAGGGAACCTGCAATATTGGAACAATTACAGATTATACTGAAGGAGATGCTTCTGCTGTAATAATAAGCGGCGGAGGAACTGTATATGCAAAAGACTATTATTTATTTAAAACAGACAATCAGCATCTTATAATTGATACCGGAACTAGGGTGTATGTAGAGCAAAATATAAGTATGACAAATAAAAGTACTATTACAGTTAATGGTTTCCTTAGGGCATACTATTATGATGAAGCAGCAATTATTGCAGAAAGACTTAAGATAGGTGCCACAGGTACTGTAGATGTTTATGGATATGAAGGCATTATTATTGGCGCAGAAGAGAGCGCGGATTATTCCAATACTTTGGTAATCGAGGATGGAGGAACACTTAGAGCCTTCTGTAGTGGTTTCAACGTGCAGGTATATACTGGAACAACACAGATGGCTGGTGTTAACACAAGAGCAGCTCAGAACATTGATCAGGTAATCGTTATTCCAGATGGTTATCTTCCAGAGGGATACGCAATTCACGAGATGAGATTAAAAGACTTGGAAGATAATGATTATTACTATTACGTAATTTCTGGTCCGAATTGGGATGATGAGAGCTTTGATGGCGCTGGTGGACCACTCATTCTTCAGAGTACAGGAACAACTAACCCAGGCGGAGGAGACATAACTAACCCAGGCGAAGGAGGTGCAACCAATCCCGGAGGAGATATACCCAATCCAGGAGGAGATACAACTAACCCAGGTGGTACAACTAATCCGGGAGGAGATACAACTAATCCAGGCGGAGATGCAATAACCAATCCAAGTGGTGGAGCAACAGATACTCCTACAGGTGAAGTAAGACTTCCGGCTGCAGTATATTTCCTATCTCTTGCAGGTGCAGCACTTGTAATGGTAATGGCAGCACGTAAGAGAAGACATATCTAAACTCATAATACAAGTATGTTAATAAGACATCGTTTTGCAGATAATATTACTGCAAAGCGGTGTCTTTTGTGGTATAATGTATATATATTTTTGACACGTGTCAGGGAGGCATCTGTATGCTTGGTAAGATAATTGCTTGTGTCAGCTGCCTTATGTGTGCAGCACCTTTTGCCATAATTGCTCATTACAATAAGGACAGTATTACACCGATTTCATTCTGGAGCGGAGGAGAAGGCAGACTTAAGGCTGTGGTTAAGGATGTTAAGGCTTACAATCACCAGATGGCAGCGGTGTATGGCAGATATGCCATTGCGTTTTTACTTACGGGAGTATCTTGGTTTATACACCCGATAGTGGGCGGGATTCTACTTGGTCTGGATTGTACGCTGGGAATTGTTGTTGTATGGAAGGCTTATAAGAAAATACTTGCGCGGTATAGCTGAAAATATATTTATATGGAGGTGTAATTTGAAGAATATTGTTTTAGGTAATACACAGGAGCACGCTCCGGCAGTAGTAGTTGGATGCATGCGATTGGGAGAATTTGAACCACAGAGAATGAACCGTTTTATTCACACGGCACTGGATGAGGGTGCGAATTATTTTGACCATGCAGATATATATGCAGGTGGCAGAAGCGAAGAAATATTTGG
This sequence comes from uncultured Butyrivibrio sp., assembly GCA_964441705.1. GTDB lineage: Bacteria > Bacillota > Clostridia > Lachnospirales > Lachnospiraceae > Eshraghiella. Next base: position 28,951 of record CAYTWF010000036.1, on the reverse strand, counting down.
CAAGGCACTTAAGGGTGATACATCAATTCCAAGAGAGAGTATGATAATACAGTCAAAGTGTGGAATCAGAAATGGCATGTATGATTTGTCCAAGGACTATATAATCAGTGCCGTTGATGGTATTCTCGCAAGACTGGGGATAGAGTATCTGGATGTACTGCTGCTTCACAGACCGGATGCACTGGTTGAACCACAGGAGGTTGCAGCAGCCTTTGATGAGCTGGAGACTAAGGGCAAGGTCAGACGTTTTGGTGTATCCAATCATAAGCCAATGCAGATTGAATTGTTGAAGAAGTGCGTTAAGCAGGAACTGATAATTAATCAGCTGCAGTTCTCTATTCCGGTATCCAACATGGTAGCCAATGGAATGGAGGTTAACATGGAGACTGCAGGAGCCACGGATTACGACGGAAGCGTGCTTGATTACTGCAGATTTAAGGATATTACCATACAGGCGTGGTCACCATTTCAGATGCCGTCATGGAAGGGAGTGTTCCTTGGCAGCAGTGAATATAAGGAGCTTAATCAGAAGGTTGATGAGCTTGCGGATAAGTATGGTGTAACCGGTACAACTATTGCAGCAGCATGGATACTGCGACATCCTGCCAATATGCAGCTTGTGTCAGGAACAGCAAGCGAAAGCCGTTTAAGAGAGATTATTCAGGCGGAGAAGGTTGAACTTACAAGAGAAGAATGGTATCAGCTGTATCTTGCAGCAGGACATATCCTGCCGTAGCTATATATAACTGGTAAAGGGTTAATGGATAATATGAGTACACAGACAAGAGAGATTAATGGCAGAAAATATATTGCGGTTGAAGAGGAGCTGTTTATGCATGGAATGTTCTGCAGCTCTGACATATATGGATGTACAGGAAGACAGCAGCCTGTACTGATGTGCAGCCGTTCAGTGATTAATGACAGATTTTTTAAAAGACTTCATGATATGTACAGGCAGGGAATGGAATTGTATGTAGATGAAGCAGCCTATGATGGAATTGTTACGCAGCATGAGTATCTTCATGCTGCTAACAGTAAGGTGTCACAGACTATTATTGATATACGCCAGCGCTTTGGCAAAATACTTAACCAGGCTCTTGATGAGAGACGAATCAATATGCCAATGGTGATGCCAATGGTTATGACACTGGACCTTACGGTGGATGCAATGGACCTTTCTTTTATCCTGCACTGGACAAGCTATATGAGGGATATGGACGAATATCTCCAGACTCACAGCACTAATGTGGCAATACTTAACGGTAAGCTGGCACAGTGGATGGGAATGGACAAGAATCAGGTGAAAAAAGCGATTATGGTTGGACTTTTACATGACCTTGGCAAGACCCGGATTCCACAGGAAATACTTAATAAACCGGCAAAGCTTACTCCGGAGGAATATGAGATTGTGAAAATGCACCCTGTATATTCCTGGGAGATTGTCAGCGATTCAGGAATTACCAATCAGGAGGTACTTGCAGGGATAAGGGGACACCATGAGAAGATTAATGGCTCTGGCTATCCGGATGGGCTTAAGATGGATGACATAACAGGTCTGGCCAAAATAACAGAAATATCAGATATATATGATGCAATGGTTGCACAGAGAGTTTATAAGGAATCCAGAACACCATTTGAGGTGTTAGATGAGTTCTTTATGGAGAAATTTGTTGAACTTGATATGGCATATATTGATGTATTCCTAAGTAAAATGAAATCAGAGCTGATGGGCAAGAACGTAATTCTGTCCAATGGTAAAATAGGCATAATCAAGTATATTGAGGAGGGAAGATTCAGATACCCGCTTGTGGAGGTTGACGGCAAGGTTATTCAACTGGATAACAGCATTCAGTGTGTTACACTGTGCACCAACACGAGGGTGATTTAATTGAATTAATATTCTTTTTTATTAGCCCTAAAATGTAATCGTTTCCAAATAATGCTTTATTTACGGGCATTGGCTGTGCAATTTTATTCACATATTGTACACATTATATGGTAAACTGCACAATAAAAATCAAAAAAAATAAAAAATGTATTGACATATGCACAAAAAAGAGTATAGTTGAATCAAGAAGTAATTCTTATTTTTTTCATGTTAAATGGAAACGATTACAAAAATTAAAATCGTTCCACAAATCTTGGAGGAGGTACATATATGAAAAAGAGATTTTTAACACTCGCCCTTTGTGGCGCACTTATAGCTGGTTCAATCGCAGCTATGACAGGCTGTACATCAGCTGGTAAGAATGACAAGGGCTCAGTATACTGGCTCAACTTTAAGCCGGAGGCTGACGAAGCACTTCAGGGAATCGCTAAGACCTACAAGGAAGAGACAGGCGTTGACGTTAAGATTGTAACAGCTGCCAGTGGACAGTATGAGACAACTCTTTCATCAGAGATGAACAAGTCAGAAGCACCTACAATCTTCGTAGTTGGAAGCCAGGAGAAAGCCGGCACATGGGCTGACTACTGCTATGACCTGAAGGGAACAGATATCTACAAGGAATTAACAACAGAAGGCTTTAACCTTTACAATGGTGACAAGGTTGCTGCTATTGGTTACTGCTACGAGAGCTTTGGTCTTATTACTGACAAGACCTTACTTGACAAGGCTGGCTACAGCGTAGAGGATATCAAGGATTTCGATTCACTTAAGAAGGTAGCTGATGATATCCACAAGAGAGCAGATGAACTTGGATTTGATGCATTTACATCATCAGGTATGGATGACAGCTCATCATGGAGATTCTCAGGACATCTTATGAATATGCCTCTTTACTATGAGTCAAAGGCAGATGGATGGACAGAGCAGCCTGCAACAATTACTGGTAAGTATCTTGACCTGTTCAAGAACGTATGGGACCTTTATACAACAGATACCAAGTATGACAAGACAACACTTGCTTCAGGCGGATATGATGCAGAAGCAGAATTCAAGAACAGTGAAGCAGTATTCTTCCAGAATGGTACATGGGAATATTCAGCATTAAGCGAAGCATTTTCAGATGATGAGATGACAATGATTCCTATCTACTGTGGAGCAGATGGAGAAGAGAACGCAGCTCTTTGTTCAGGAACAGAGAACTACTGGGCAGTTAATGCTAAGGCTTCTGAGGCTGATATCGATGCTTCTATCGCATTTATGAAATGGATGGTTACATCTGAGGCTGGTACTAAGTTAATGGCTGAGCAGTTTGGTGAGATCCCTTATAAGTCAGCAGCAGAGAATGACAATGTATTCTTTAAGGATGCAGCTAAGCTTCTTGCAGATGGCAAGTACAATGTTGACTGGGCATTTAACTATACTCCTAACGTTAACGAGTGGAGAGCAACAGTTGTTGCAGCTATGAACCTTTATGATGCTGGTTCAGCAGAGTGGTCAACAGTTGAGACTGCAGTTGTTGATGGATGGAAGACACAGTATGATGCAGTTCATGCAGAATAATTTCTGAATTATCTTAGAGATATATTTGCACCGAGGCGAAGTCGGACGGCTCGCCTCGGTGTTCTTTTTAAAGAATTTGTTAATGTTGTGGAAAAAGCATATAATAGTACATGAATAATAATAAGAAAGGAGCTTGACCATGAAAGGCTCGAAACACACTAAAAATAGCGGAACTTCCGTTAATTCAATATTAGTCAGAAGACCATTAAGAAGATATTGCTGGCTGTTTCTTGGACCTACTTTTTTGGCGTTCTGTATTGGATTTATAGTTCCATTTTTTCAGGGCGGATATCTTTCGTTCTGTAAGTTTACGACTATAGGCGATGCCAGCTGGGTGGGCTTCAAGAACTATTTGAAGGTATTTAAGGATGCAACATTTTTACATGCATTCTGGTACACGGCATTGTTTGCACTGGTATCACTCTTAATAATTAATCTCCTTGCATTTACGATTGCATATTTTCTTACATCCGGTATTAAGGGAACTAATATTTTCAGAACAGTTTTCTTTATGCCTAACCTTATTGGTGGAATTGTACTGGGATATATTTGGAGCATGATATTTGATGGCGTACTGCAGCACTTTGGTACTTCAATTCTTATGGAGACCAAGTATGGATTCTGGGGACTGATAATTCTTATGTGCTGGCAGCAGGTTGGATACATGATGATTATCTATATTGCAGGACTTCAGGCAATACCTGGTGAGCTTATGGAGGCGTCCAAGATTGATGGTGCAGGTAAGTGGAAACAGCTGATTCATGTTACTATTCCTAATCTGATGCCATCAATTACAATATGTATGTTCCTTACACTTACTAACAGCTTTAAGCTTTTTGACCAGAACCTGGCGTTGACAGGTGGACAGCCATTCAGCTTTGGAAGTGACGGAACAGTAGTTAAGACAACAGAGATGCTGGCATTGAATATTTATAATACATTCTATGGAGCAAGCACTGCATCCCGTGGTGTAGCCCAGGCTAAGGCAGTTGTATTCTTCATACTTGTAGCAGTTATTTCTGTAGTTCAGCTTCGTGCAACAAAGTCTAAGGAGGTGCAGCAGTAATGTCTAATAAAGGTAAAGAACAGACACTTGCGTCAGAAAGACGCGGTAAAACAACACTGACAATTATTTTTTCAGTATTGTCAATAGTATATATTCTTCCAATTGTATGCGTACTGCTGAATTCATTTAAGGCTAATACCTTTGTTAAGACCGATACCTTCGGTCTGCCTACAGCAGAGTCCTTTGTTAAATGGGCTAACTATATTAAAGGCGCGACCTTTGGCAGCTATCCTTTTATGCAATCAGTTCTTTTCAGCTTGATTATAACTATTCTGGGAACGGGACTGATACTTATATGTACGTCAATGGCTGCATGGTATATAACCAGAATTAATTCATTGGCATGTAAGATAGTATATTATTTATGTGTATTTTCAATGGTTGTTCCATTCCAGATGGTAATGTTTACATTATCAAAGACCGCAGATACCTTAAAGCTTAACACTCCATGGACAATTCCAATTATCTACCTTGGATTTGGTGCAGGACTGGCGGTGTTTATGTTCTCAGGTTTTGTCAAGTCACTTCCGCTGGAGATTGAAGAGGCGGCAGCTGTAGACGGCTGTGGTCCTGTAAGAATGTTTTTCAGTATTATTCTGCCAATGCTCAAACCAACACTTGTATCAGTAGGTATTCTTGAGATTATGTGGATATGGAATGATTACCTTCTTCCATACCTTGTATTGGACAGAACCAAGTATATGACAATACCAATTCATATTCAGTATCTTCAGGGCAGCTATGGTGCAGTGGACCTTGGCGCAATAATGGCACTTATTACAATTAGTATAATTCCTATGATAGTATTTTATCTGACATGTCAGAAGCATATTATTAAAGGTGTTGCAGCCGGAGCAGTTAAGGGGTAAACTATTCCCAGATGTTTTGAACAAAAGAGGTGGAATAGATGACAATCAAAGACATTGCCCGTGAATCAGGCTACTCGGTAGGAACTGTATCGAGAGTGCTGAATAATGAGCCGGGAGTATCCGAACGCTCGAGAAAAGCTGTTATGGAGACAGTTGACAAATACCATTTCAAATTAAACAGTTATGCCAAGCATCTTAAGAAGCAGTCAGAGGATGGGTTGGCAATTATAGTAAAGGGTACTCAGAATATGCTGTTTGCAGCTCTTGTGGAGTCCATGCAGGGTCTGGTTGAGAAAAAAGGCTATGCATTCATGATTAATTATATCAGTGAGGATGAGAATGAGATGGAGGTGGCACTCCAGATAGGCCGTGAGAGACACCCTCAGGGTATTATTTTCCTTGGCTGTAATTTTCACAACGTGAAGGCGATGTTTGCTCAGATTACCATTCCATGTGTGCTTGTTACCAATGATGCGTCACAGCTTGGCTTTAACAATCTGTCAAGTGTGAGTACTGATGACTACGAGGCCTCCAAGCTGGCGGTGAATCATCTTTTCGCACTGGGGCATTACAACATTGGTGTCCTTGGCGGATATCGAATGGTATCAAGTGCGTCGGACAGACGTTATGATGGATGTGTTGATGCTTTCGTGGAGCATGGGCAGGAATTTAATGAGAAAAGACAGTATGAGGCGTCATATTTTACCATAACGGATGGCTATTACGCCATGGAGCGTCTTCTTGATAAGATGCCGGATATGACCGCTGTTTTTGCAATGTCCGATGTTATGGCAATTGGTGCAATGCGCGCAATATGTGACAGGGGACTTAGCGTGCCGGAGGACATATCGGTTATTGGCTTTGATGGTATTGATATAGGAAGATATATTAGTCCCAGACTGACAACAATTCGTCAGTCCAAGGAAAAGATTGCATCAAGGAGTATCGAGATTCTCCTTGAGTGTATTGAGAATAAAAAAGATGCTATTCACGAGCTGGAGCCTTTCTACCTGGTTGCCGGTGAAAGCGCGAAAGCATTAGTGTAAAGAGAAAGGGCGTGGAAAGCGTGAGAAAAAGCGGCGTGCTTATGCATATTTCATCACTTCCTTCAGAGGATGGAATTGGCACAATGGGTCAGACCGCCAGAGATTTCGTGGATTTCCTTGTACGCTCGCAGCAGTCGTACTGGCAGATTCTGCCGGTTGGACCTACAAGCTATGGGGATTCACCATATCAGTCATTTTCCTCATTTGCAGGTAATCCATATTTTATTGACCTGAGGGAATTATGTAATAAGGGTCTGATAGACTATTCAGATTATTCAGATATAGATTGGGAAAATACACCTGATTCAATTAATTATGGCGTATTATATAATAAAAGATATCCAATTCTGAAAAAGGCTGTTAAAAAGCTTTTGGAAAATGGAAATTGGGAATACGAGGAGTTTTGCCGTGTAAACAGTGACTGGCTTGAGGATTATGCACTGTTTATGGCAATAAAGGACAAAAGAGACGGTCATTCCTGGACGGAATGGGAGGAGCCGCTTAAGAAAAGACAGCCGGATGCACTTAATGGTGCAAGGGCAGAATATGCTGAGGCTGTTAATTTCTGGAAGGGCGTACAGTTTCTTTTTCGCAGTCAATGGAACGAGCTTAAGGGCTATGCCAATGACCGTGGAATATCTATTATCGGGGATATTCCAATATATGTGGCGCTTGACAGCGTTGACGTATGGTCTCATCCTGAACTGTTTCTTCTTAATGAAGAGCTGGAGCCTGTGGATGTTGCGGGATGTCCGCCAGATGGTTTCTCTGCAACTGGACAGCTGTGGGGTAATCCATTGTTTCGGTGGGATGTTATGGCAGCTGATGGCTATAGCTGGTGGTGCAGGAGAATTAAAGAGGCCTGCAGTATATATGATGTGTTAAGAATTGACCATTTCAGAGGCTTTGAGTCCTATTATGCAATTCCTTATGGTGATGAGAATGCCATAAGAGGACAGTGGAGAAAGGGTCCGGGAATAGAACTGTTTCGGGCAGTTGAGAGAACTATAGGAAGACAGAATATTATTGCTGAGGATTTGGGGTATCTTACGGATTCTGTAAGAGCGATGCTTAGAGAAAGCGGATTCCCTGGCATGAAGGTTCTGGAATTTGCCTTTGACAGCAGAGACAATAATAACAGCGATTATCTGCCACATAATTATCCTGTGCACAGTGTTGCTTATGCAGGAACCCATGATAATGATACAATTTGTGGATGGATGAACACAGCTGACTCATCAGATGTGGATTATGCCAGAGAGTATCTGCGATTAGGCGATAAAGAGCCACATTGGGATATGATTAAGGCGTTATGGGCAACTACTTCTGAGCTTACCATTATTCAAGCGCAGGATATCCTGGGACTTGGAAGCGAAAGCAGAATGAATATCCCGTCAACTCTTGGATGTAACTGGAAGTGGAGAGCACTGCCGGGAGCATTTAATGATGAGGTGGAGGCTAAGCTTAGAGACTGTACCAGACTGTATGGAAGAGTGTGATGCTATTATAAAGCGGTGAATATTAAATTATTCATCGCTTTTTTTAATAAATATGTATATAATGGTGTCATACATCTGATAAACGGGGAGGTGCTTTATTTGAAGAGGAAAAATAACATAGGAAAGCTGCTTCAGATACTTGTAACGTTGACACTCATTGTTCTGATTATTATTATGATGTATTATGTCAACCGGATTCAGGGAACGGCAAGAGTTGTTAATTATGCAGGACTTGTAAGGGGTGAGACACAGAGACTTGTTAAGCTTGAGGTATCAGGTACACAGTCGGATGAGGAGATTGCAATTCTTGACAGATACATAGATGGAATAAGTAATGGAAGCAGCAGTCTTAAGCTTATTAGAATAGATAAGGCTGATTTTCAGGATAAGGTTGATGAGCTTAAGGCGGTATGGGATAAGCTTAAGGCTGAGATATATGGCGGAAGAGATGGACACGGGTCTGATGCGGATATTATTGAGATAAGCGAACAGCATTTCACACTGTCTAATGAGATGGTATTTCAGGCTGAGACCTATTCCCAACGATGCGCAACTATAATAAGCAGGCTGGAGCTGTGTATTAATGCCTTAATTATTCTTATTATTGTTATGCTGATTAAGCAGGCCATGGATATGGTGCGCGTGGTTAAGGCTAATAAGCTGCTTAAGACCAGAGTCTATGAGGATGAAAGAACACATCTGCCTAACCGCAATGCCTGTGAATATCTGTTGGAGGATGGCAAGCTGATTACAGGTTCTGTATGCTGTATGATGTTTGACCTTAACAGTCTCAAATTTATTAACGATAATTTTGGGCATGAAGAGGGCGACCGTACCATACTTAACTTTGCAAGGATGATACGAGAGGGAATTCCTAAGATATATTTTGTAGGACGCTATGGTGGAGATGAGTTTATTGCCGTTATCAGGGAATGCGATGAGGCTGCAATTGAGCAGATATTGAAAAATGTTCAGAGTAATGTGGATAAGGCTAATGAGGCAGAGCCATATCTGAAGATAAGCTATGCTGTAGGCTACGCACGCTCAGAACAGTATGAGAATAGTACCCTGAGAACACTTTTGGCACAGGCAGATAAGAATATGTATATCAATAAGAAGCTTGTTAAGCAGCAGGAAGCTGACAGGCAGGCATGAGCTGATACCAGCTGTCAATCCGATATTAATGTGCACAATTAGTCGGGTATGACAGCTGTATATACGTTATAATGCAATTACAGTGAACGGAGGAAGAGAAGATGAAGGGCTGGAACGAAGGCTTGGCAGAGGCATTAGACTATATTGAAACACATCTTACAGAGAATATTGATATTAATGAGGTAGCCGGCAAAGCATTGGTCTCGTCATTCTATTTTCAGAAGATATTTAATGTTCTGTGCGGCTTTACAGTTGGAGAGTATATTCGTAACAGAAGACTTACTCTTGCCGGACAGGAGCTGGTAAGCTCGGATATTAAGGTTATAGATGCTGCATTAAAGTATGGCTATGACTCTCCGGACAGCTTTACCAGAGCTTTTGTAAGGTTTCATGGTATTAAACCATCTGAAGCCAGAGAGAAGGGCTGTCATCTTAATTCTTTTGCTCCACTGACAATCAAATTAACATTGGAGGGCGCAAGTATGATAGAATACAAAATCGTCGAAAAATCACAGTTTACAGTAATGGGAAAGTCAAGAAAATTCAGCATGGACAATTCATATGAGGAGATACCAAAGTTTTGGCAGGAACATATGAACAGTGAGGACAGTAAGGTAGTATGCGGAATGTATGGAATCTGTCTGGATGGTGATGGTAAGGAATTTGAATATTACATTGCAGACAACTATCTGCCATGGAATGATGTACCGGAGGGATTTGTAACTAAGGTTATTCCAGCAGGAACCTGGGCTGTATTTCCATGCCGTGGGGCGCTTCCTAAGGCACTTCAGGATGTGAATACAAAAATCTGGAGTGAATGGGTACCATCCTGCAAGACCTACAAGCTGTCAGGTAATTATAACATTGAAATGTATGCACCACCATGCGAAAATCCTGAGGATAACTACAGTGAAATCTGGGTTCCAGTAGAAAAGGCATAAAAAATAGGACATTTTTACCATATACCTGTTGAATTACATTTAATTCTACTGTATAATTATAACCATATTAGTGTTATTTACAGGAACGTAAGATATGTAAAGCAGGTGAGTATGGATGAATAAGAGAGTTTTATTGATTGCTGATGACGATGAAATGAGCCGCAAGACAATAATAAAATACTTTTCAGACTATTATGATGTTCTGGAGGCCAGAAATGGCGGGGAAGCCCTGGATATAATTCATAACAGACATGTTGACATTGTTATACTTGATATTATTATGCCGGAGCTGACAGGATATGATGTATTACAGCAGGTCAAATGTGACGAGAAGTACAGTGATGTAAGGATTCTTGTAGCAACGTCTCTTCAGGAGAAAACAGAGCGTCAGGCCCTTGAGCTTGGTGCGGATGATATTGTGTTTAAGCCCTATGACCCCGTTGTTATTAAGAAGAGAATAGATAATCTTTTGCTTATGCAGGACCAGAAAAGAGAGCTTGAACAGGCTTTGCTGAAAGCGGAGCAGGCCAATAAGGCCAAGACAGATTTTCTCTCCCGCGTAAGCCACGATATGCGTACGCCTCTAACAGGAATCTTAGGTATTACTGCGCTGCTCAAGGATTCAATATCAGATGAGGAATCCTATAAGGATTTGCTGCAGCTTGAGGCATCAGGTCAGTATCTCCTTAATCTGATTAATGATACTCTTGATGTTAACAAGATAGAGGTAGGCAAGCTGGAGCTGCACCCTGGTGTGTATGACTGCAGGGCTGCACTTAAGAACATAGTTGGTCTTTTTAAGCCTAATCTGGACAGCAAGAATATACACTTTAACTTGTATACAGAGAATCTTCCGTATAAGACGGTGTATATTGATATGGGAAGATTTGAACAGGTAATAATGAATATTGTTGGTAATTCGGCTAAGTTTACGCCGGAGGGCGGCAATATTGATGTATATGTATCCAATATATCTGTGGATGATGAGGTAGTTCTGGACAGAATTGTTATTAAGGACAATGGCTGTGGTATGAGCAGTGAATTTCTGCCACATCTTTTTGAACCATTTACCCAGGAAGCTAACAAGGCAACGAAAAGCAATGCAGGAACAGGTCTTGGAATGACAATTACAAGGCAGATTGTTGAGCTTATGGGAGGCAGTATAGCTGTTAAGAGTGAGCTTGGAAAAGGAACGGAATTTACTATAGAGATTCCAATGCCAATTGCAACTCCGGAGCAGATTAAGAACTGGAACAGGACTAATAATTTTGATTACCACAATTATGATTTCCGAGGCAAAAGAATTCTTTTGTGTGAAGACCATCCTCTTAATGCACAGATTGCTACAAGACTGCTGGAGAAGAAAGGCATTATTGTTGAGCATGCAGCTAACGGAGCTGATGGAGTTGAGATGTTCACCAAGTCAGAGCCTGATTATTATGACCTGATTCTTATGGACATCAGAATGCCGATTATGAATGGACTTGAAGCTACACGAGCTATCAGGGGACTTTCAAGAAAGGATGCAATTCGCATTCCGATTGTTGCCATGACTGCCAATGCTTTTTCAGAGGATGCCCAGGAATCAAAGGATGCCGGTATGAATGCTCATGTTGGCAAGCCTATTGAGGTTGACAAGCTTTTTGGCTGTATTGCCGATATGCTCCACCTTGTGAAGTACAGTGGAAGAAAGCAGGTACTTATTGTTGACGATATTCAGATGAACCGTTCAATAATTAAGGAAGCGTTATACCCTGAATATGATGTGTATGAGGCAGAGGATGGATATAAGGCACTGGATTTTCTTAAAAATAACGGTAATATTGACCTGATTATTACAGATATACAGATGCCTGTAATGGATGGACTGGATTTGATTAGAAGAATTCGCTCAGACTCTTTGTATGACCACATTACTATAATTGCCAATACTCAGTTTGGTGACCCTGAACAGGAGGAAGAGATACTCAGTGCAGGTGCTGATGACTTTGTGTATAAGCCGACAACTCCGAAGATTGTGGAGCTTAGAGTAAGAAATGTAATGAACCGTAAATAATAACAATCCCCGATATGTATCATGATACATATCGGGGATTTCTAATTCAGTTAAACAATTCCTTAACCATATCAGAATCAAAGGTAACAGACTCAATGTGATTAACTTCAATCTGATAGAGTGCGTGGGCTGCAATGTGTTCGGCTGCCTGCTCCAGGTCTCGAATTCCTGTGGTATCTTTAAATATATCTATAACAGTGCCAACGGCATCATCAGTTACAATACATTCATTTTCCTTAAGGCCAATACGTTTAAGAACCTTTGGAAGTGAGAAACGGGAAAAAATTGTTTTTTTCTCATCTCTTGTGTAATCAGGTATATCAATTACGGCAAACCTTGACAGCAGCGGTGCACTTATCTGGTCCTTGTCATTGGCAGTGGCTATTGGATATACACCAGTTGTTGGAATTAGACATTCCATATAGTTGTCTGTAAAGCCAAGGTTATCAAGGAGGGTCAGGAGCACATCTGCAGGATTGCCATGTCCGTTGCCGGAGGAGGCCTTGTCAAGCTCATTAATTATGAATACAAGGTTGGATTCACCTGCCATATTAAAGGCTTCCATAATTATTCCGGGCTTGGCGTTGGAATAGATTCGTGAGCTTCCGGTAAGCTGCTCTGCGTCATTAATGGAGCTCATGTCAAGGGTTGTCCATGGCAGCTTGAGAATCCTTGCAACCAGATAGGCTATCTGGGATTTACCGGTTCCGGCCGGACCGATAAGGAGAATCCCATATGCTGGCAGCGTATGTGTTCTGTTAATCTGTATAATTGTCTCAATTATTCTCTGTTTAACCCTTTCCATGCCAAAAAGCTCTTCATCCAGAATTCTCCTGGCCTCCACCGGGTCAATGGATTCAAAATATTTGCCCTTCCACTGTATGTTAAGCATTATGGAAAGTGCACGCTGGGCATGTCTTTTCTCCTCGGCAGTAACCTCGTTGGAGCGTGCCACGGCAAGGTTGCGTCTTGCCCACAGCTGTATATTGTCAGGAAGCGTTCTGCCTGCACAGGTAAGAAAATCCGATATGCTGGTAAGGCTGGTAAGCTTCATGCTGTCCCCTGCCTCATCAAGGTCCTCATCAGTATGGCTGTCTTCTGGAACACTGCTGGCAAGGAGTCTGTCTATCATGAACTGGAGAAAACCGTCCTCAGCGGAGAGCTTGCTTCCGCCACCGTAGGCAACCTCTCTTATCTTATATATGGCATAGCCGTCTTCACGGTTCTCGCCGGAAATTCGTACATTAACGTGATTCTCACCAAGCCATTTGAACAGTCCTACGAATCTGGAATCAATTTGCAGAATATTGGCAAGGACCACCTCACCTTCAAGCTTGAATTCAAAGGCTGTTTTCTTATTAGGGTTGGTAAATACACCACTTGAGTGATGCTCCCACTGACGAGTGGAATTGTCGAGAAGCATTATCGGGTTCTGTGGTGTTGGTATATTATTATTAGACCTGAATGTGGTGTAGGTACATTCTGGTGCATCAGATGTGTTAGGCGCACTGTTGGCATCAAATACAAGCATGGGGTCTCTCCTTTTTTTGCTTTATTATAACACGGGAAACCGCCTCTGTGGTATAATGTGGACATGAAAATTCAAACTTTTTTTAAAACACAAAAGGGTACCCTGGCAATTGTAGCGGTAACCGGAATAATATATAACGTCGGAATGGTTGCGGGACCGTTTTTTGAGGGCAGACTGGCGCAGTATCTGGTGGATATTACTAAGGGCAAAAGAACCTGGAGAGATATGCTTGGTCTTGCGGGAATATATCTGACGGTAATAGCACTGGTGCAGCTTGTCCGGGCGCTGAAGCGTTTTTATGTGCGTAGATTTGCCAACAACACAAGTAAAAATATGCGAAGTCTGTTGTACAACAGTATTGTGAATACATCAAAGTGCCAGCTTGAACAGGAGAAGCTGGGAAGCGTAATGACCAAGGCAGTAAGCGATGTGGATGCCTGTGTTGAGGGAATGCGTAAATTCACAACAGAGATATTTGATACAGGTGTTGTTCTGGTGGCATATGCAGTTATGCTGGCAGTCTATGACTGGAGGCTGGCGCTGCTGTCATGTCTGTTCATACCGGTGGCATACTATATTGCACAGCGCTGCAAGGGAGTTGTTACCAGCTATAATGAGACGTACAAGAAAAGTGCCGGGCAGCTTAATCAGACAACAATGGATATGGTAGGCAATGCTATGACCTATCGTGTGTACGGTCTGGAGCAAAAGCGTCGTCTCAGATACGAAGCCAGCCTGGGTAAATATGAGAAAAATGCTGTTAAGGCTAATGTGTGGGAAAGTGCACTGCAGCCAATATATTATGTAATTTCCATGTGTGGTGCAGTGATTATTATATGGCTGGGAAGCCGTAATGTTATGGGACAGGGCTGGACGGTCTGGGATATTGGTATGTTTACCACATTTTTTTCCTGCTTTACCAAGCTGGCAATGAAGTCCTCAAAGGCGGCGAAGCTTTTTAATGCGGTTCAAAAGGCACAGGTGTCATGGAAGAGAATTAAGCCTATGTTTAAGGAATATATTCATAACAAACAGGAGAGTGCGGCAGCTGATGTTGAGTCTTTAAAGCTGGAGGATGCGGATATTTTTTATCCTGACAGGGCACCTGTGGTAACGGGAATTAATCTTGAGGCTCACCGTGGGGAGATAATTGGAATTACAGGTGAGGTAGCCTGCGGTAAGACAGCGGTGGGGAAGGTTTTTGTTGATGAGACCGGATACAGGGGAAGAATCCTTGTTAATGGCAGGGAGCTTAGCCAGCTCTTTGATGTGGAGAAAAGGTCATATTGTACATATATGGGTCACGAACCGGAGCTTATGAGTACAACAATCCGGGAAAATATTGAGCTGGGGGATGGCGATGTTGATATTATGGAGTGCCTCAGACTTGTATGCATGGACCAGGAGGTGGCACAGATGCCTGACGGAGTGGACACCGTTGTAGGTAACGGAGGAGTAAGGCTGTCAGGCGGGCAGCAGGCAAGGCTTGCCCTTGCAAGGTGTGTGGCACACTGTAAGAGCGTGGTTGTCCTTGATGACCCATTTGCAGCGGTTGATAAGAGAACTGAACGTGATATTTTTAACAACTTAAGGACACTTGGGCAGAATAAAATAATTATTATTCTGTCCCACAGACTTGAGCTGTTCCCAGAAATGGACCAAATAGTATTCATACAGGATGGTAAGGCAGCTGTTGGAACCCATAAGGAGCTTATGGGGACGAAGCCTTTGTATGCCGGATTGTACAATACTCAGGGAGGTGAGAGCCATGCACAGTAATATATGGAGAATTGCCGCCGGAGTAATCAGGAAAAATAAATTAAAGAGTCTGCTTACGCTGGCAGCCGTTGTGCTGTCAATTGTGACTGCGCTTGTTCCACCACTGGTGCTGGGGCAGATTGTGGATGGTCTGTCAGATAAGAGGAGTATTGCAATTCATGTGGCACTGGGATATCTTATGATTCTGGCTGTATCAGGGGTAATGGAATCTGTTCAGAATATTCTTATAACGGTTATGGGGCAAAAGATAACCCATGGAATAAGAAGTGCGATGAGTGGAAGACTTGAGGAATTACCGACGGAATATTATGTCAACCATGAGACCGGCAAAATAACCTCTCGTTTTGTTAATGACGTAGATGCAGTGGACTCTCTTTTTACCAATGGAATAATAAGCATGTTCGCTGATGTGTTTAAGGTTATAAGCATTATGGCGGTGATCTTTGTGAAAAGTCTCGGACTTGGAATAATCATGTGCGTACTGGCACCACTTATTTTCTTAATGACTATGATGTTTCAGAAAAGAATGCGGAGCGCGCAGCTTCGCAATCGTGTGGCGGTGGCAAGGGTTAATCAGCATGTTCCGGAGACAATACAGAATATCAGAATGATTCACAGCTTTTCCTGTGAATGGTTTATGGAGAAGAAGTACGGCATATATATTGAAGAGGGCTATCGCGCAATGGATAAGTCTAATTTCTATGATGCCATATATTCCCCAATTGTTATCTGCATAAGCTCAGTGGTTATTGCGGTAATGATGGTGTGCTCCTCCCTTGTCGGCGAGCTGCAGCAGTTTTTTGCAGTGACGGTAGGAAGTGCAGTGGCAGTTATTGCGTATGTTGGCAAGGTTTTTGACCCTATTGAGAGCATTGGAATGGAGATTCAGAACATTCAGTCAGCCCTTGCCGGAGTTGCAAGGATAGATGAATTCCTTAATGAAAAGGGACGGACTGCAGGAAGTGCCGTGGATGTGGATATTCACAATGGGATAACAATTGAATTTGACCGGGTGAGCTTTGGCTATGGAGATGGCAGAATGATACTGTCCAATATGAGCTTTGCTATTGCTCAGGGTGAAAGGGTTAATTTCACAGGCAGAACAGGGGCTGGCAAGAGCACTGTTTTTAAGCTGATTCTTGGATTATATACTCCAACGGAAGGCCGGGTTACAATTAATGGAATTGACTGCACTGCCATTGCAGCCGGTGATAAACGAAGAATATTTGGGTATGTGGAACAGCATTTTGGCATTATTGAGGGTACAATCAGAGACCAGATAAGTCTATTAGATGATACGATTACGGATGAGGCGATATGGGGAGTTCTAAGGCTTTGCGGACTTGAGGATAAAATACAGGCAATGCCGGACAACATATATTCTGAAATGAAGGCTTCGGATTTCTCTCAGGGTGAGCTGCAGCTTATGTCCATTGCCAGAGCACTTGTTCTTAATCCGCAGGTTATGCTGTTAGATGAGATAACAGCCAATATTGACAGTGCTACTGAGCAGAATATAATGAAGGTATTATCAGAAGCATCAAGAGACCGTACAGTAATCTCAATCTCCCACAGGCAGGTGGGAGAGGGCAGGATAATTCCTCTTGAAATTCATTAATAAAGTGATATAATTACCTCAGAACGCAAATTATCTACCACCCCACAAAACAGATGGCAAATGCCATCTGTTTTGTGCGTTATGGAGAGAAGGCGTAAAATATTTATCGCCCTGAATAACAGGGCAGGCGGACCAGTTCCACAGAAAAGAGGCTATTATGACAACATTAAAAGCAGCAAAAAGAGATTTAGCAGCAGGTACAAAAGCACTTAGACGCCAGGGTCAGATAATCGGCAGCATCTATGAAAAGGGCTTGGAGGGTTCAATTCCAATTCAGATTCCTGAAATTGATGCAGACCGTTTTTTAAGAGCTAATCAGAAGGGCAGTCAGGCAGTTATCGAGCTTGAGGGCAAGAAACTTAATGTAATTCTTAAGGAAAAATCCTATGATGCATTGAATCACAGATATAATGATGTAGCATTTCAGGCACTTAAGGGTGACGAGCTGGTTCATAATACGGCACCAATCGTACTGATTAATGCAGAGGAAACACTTGGAATTCTTAATCATACACTTTCAGAAATATCCTACAAGGCTAAGCCGGCAGATTTGTTTGACAAGGTTGAGATTGATATAGCAAAGGTTGCAGTTGGAACCAAGGTATATGTCAAGGACCTTGACATTGCCAAGAATAAGAATATTGAGATTACCACTCCAATGGATGAGCTTGTACTTCATATAACAGAGCGCCATGCAGTAGAAGAGGATGATACTCAGGCAGCTGCAGATGCCACAAAGGCTCCAGCAGAGAAGGCTGCTTCAACAGATAAATAAATAATAATTACCATAGGATACCCTGTAAATGATTTAATTCATTTACAGGGTATTTTTTCGTTAACATTATTATCAATAAATGATACAATTAGTCTATTAAGGAAATTAAACTTTTACAGGAGGCATGTATGGAAAAAGAACAGATGGGACAGATAATAGCCAGTATGGAGAAGGTGATTATAGGCAAGAGAGACGTAATTGAGCTTGCCCTTATTACACTTCTTGCGAAAGGACACCTGCTGATTGAGGATGTTCCGGGAGTTGGCAAAACAACCCTTGCCAAAACTCTTGCAGCGGTGCTTGGCTGCGACTATAAAAGAATACAGTTTACCCCTGATACACTTCCCTCAGATGTAACGGGAGTATCTGTATATCAGATGAATACCGGAACCTTTAAATACATGCCGGGCAGCGTTATGAGCCAGATAGTGCTTGCAGATGAGATTAATCGTGCCACGGAGAAAACACAGGCAAGTCTTCTGGAAGCAATGGGAGAATATCAGGTAAGCGTGGACGGCAGCACGTATAAGCTCCCAAGACCGTTTATGGTAATGGCAACTCAGAATCCAATTGATGAGCTGGGAACCTTTACCTTGCCAGAGGCTGAGCTTGACCGTTTTATGATGAAAATAAGCATAGGCTATCCTGGAATGGATGATGAGTTAGATATGGTTAACAGAATGCTTACAGGAGAAAAAGACCAAAGCACTGCGGCTGTGGCTGATGCCAAGACTGTAATTGCAATGCAGTCACAGGTTGAGCAGGTGTACATACACCCGGACCTTGTGAAATATATGACAAGGCTGACGGATGCCACAAGACACAGTGATTATCTTACACTGGGAGCAAGTCCAAGGGCGCTGCTTGCATGGGTAAGGGCTTCTCAGGCTGCAGCCTATATTGATTCAAGGGAATACGTTATTCCGGATGATATTTTGAAGGTAATGAATCCTGTACTGATGCACAGATTGATTCTTAATTCTGACGCAAGAATTAACCAGATGACCCCGGAAAAAATACTGGCCGGTATAAGAACCAAGGTGGCACTCCCGATTCTTGCAGATAACGTTCTGGCAGCTTCGGCACAATAACAATACGGGATGGATACAATATGGTGGCTAAGGCTGGAAAAATAATAAAAAGAATATGGACAAAGGCTGGTGTCTGGATAATATGGCTTATCCTTTTTACAGGAACAGTTGTGTTTGCCAGCTTTTATGGTGGTACGGTGCCTTATATGCTTATGGAGGCAGTTATCGCTGTGCCTGTTGTCGGTGCGGCATACGCAATATGGGTATCCTGCCGTTTCAGATATTATCAGAACATAACCGAGAAAACCGTTGTAAAGGGTGAACCGGTGGAATACTCACTGTGTATCAGCAATGAGGAGCATATAGAGTATGGCAGCATAAAACCGGTATTTTACCATAACAGGGCAAAGCTTGTGGGTGTATCAGAGGATGTAGAATATGTATTGCATAAAGGTGAGAAAAAATATTTTAATACCCATATGAGCTGTAGATACAGAGGTGAATATGAGGTTGGAGTCTCGCATTTCATTGTAAAGGACTACCTTGGACTCATTACAATTAAGCATAAGCCTGCCTCAGATTTCAAGCTGCTGGTGCTGCCAAGGGTGGTGCCATGGGTATATGAGCATGAGATTCTTGATGAGAAAAATGGCAGTAATGACTCAAGGGTCAGTCATAGTGGAGATATTGATGTACAGGTGCGTAATTATGTCAACGGAGACAGCATGAGAAAAATCCACTGGAAAGCATCTGCCAAGGCATTAAGGCTTCTTACCCGAGAGGAATGCGAGACCAGAAATAAAGGACTTTTGCTTGTGGTGGACCTTCACAGGCAGCAGCTTACCCAGGAGGAATGTCTGGAATACGAGGATACAGTTATTGAACAGCTGGTGGCGGCTGTTCACACCTGCTTTGTAAGGCATATTCCCTGTACAGTATTGTACTGGGAGGGCGGATGGCAGAAGCTTGAGGTGGAGACAGAGGAACAGTGGAAGGATTTCTATCAGAAAAGTGGAAAAATACTGTTCACAACGGCTGAGCCTGTGGAGAGGGTCAATCTGAGAATGATTCAGATTAATAAAATAAGATACTGTGTATTTATATCGGATACGGTTACTGCCGGACTTGATGACCTGATAAGTCATAATCTTGGGAGAATTAACACAGGCATTATTACTGTAGAGGGCGGGAATACTCGTCTGCACAGGCTGTAGGGGGTGGCTGAATGATATTTGCTTATGGAATAATATATATATTGTCGGCTGCTCTTGGATGGAAGCTTCCGGGAATCTGGATGGTAGTATTTGCAATTACACCGGGAGTGGCAGACATTATTTTTAACAAAACAGATAAGCACAGACTTGTTCTGCGAATTGCAGGGGGAGGAATGGCAGCAGCACTTGTTGTTGTATTCCTTATAAACGGCAGGCTGATTCCATATATAAAGGGAATGGCAGCCTATTATGCCAACTTTAGTATTACCGGCAGCCTTAATATGCATTATGGCTGGCCTCTGGTGCTGGCAGTTACCTTTGCCATGTACATAATCTATACACTGGCAGGCAGGAGCAGATACGCTAAGACGGTGCTTTCCATGCTTATAATTGGTGGTCTCATTGCAGGAACAGTCAATGGGCTTAAATGGAGTCTTATGCCTGTAGCGGCATTACTTTTTGTAGCAGCAGAAGGCCTTTTTCAGGTATATCTTCAATGGAAAAAACCGGAGAGCACGTATAAGGTCTGGAAAAAATACATCTTTACAGCAGCGGTTCTTTTACTTGCAATAATCCTTCCAGACAGCAACAAGCCTATATCCTGGAAAGGCGTTATTAATGCCTGGAACAATATTAAATCAGGAATTAATGAATTAGTATGCGACATTGTGTATGGAGATGCGGACCAGATATTTGGGGTGGGCAATATTGGCTTTTCAGGTCAGGACAGTGGCTTTTGGGGAAAGCTTGTGGACAGCTCCAATCGCGAGATGCTTCGTGTTACAGTTACCAGTGGACCTGTAAGTAATCTGTACATGGTATGTACAACCAGGGATATTTATGAAAACAATGGCTGGTCAGAAATTCCTGATAAGGACTATACAGGTGGCTATGAAAAAGAGCTGGATGTTAAGCTGTATAATCTGTACAGGGCAGGTATCCCTTCTGATGAGAATGAATATTTTTGTAAGCAGTCAAGAAGCACTGTGGAGTATAGAAATCTTCATACGGATTCAGTATTTGTACCCACCGACTGTATAGATATTCAGCCAATACGTGTAAGGGGCTCCTTGTATGAGGAAAGCGGCAATGTGTTTTTCTCAAAAAAACAGAGAAAAGAGAATAAATATTCAGTTGGCGGACTCATAATGAATATGAATAATCCCATGCTTACACAATATCTGCGGGGAGGCAGCGTGGAAGCAGAGGGTGGTGAGACTGTTTTTGACGAGTGTGTTAAGGTGTTGGGTCTTTCAGATGAGGCTGTAGGGGAGCTGACTGGAAATTCAATGAGGACAGAGGCAGCAGAATACGAGAAATATGTGGAGTCGGTTGACCTTCAACTGTCAGATGATATTTCACAGGAGGTGTATGAGCTGGCGGATTCCATAACTGCAGGGTGTACCAGTGACTATGACAGGGTTATGGCAATTGAGCAGTATCTAAGCCGTGATGGCGGGTATGTATATACACTTTCTCCAGAGACGCCGCCAGAGGGTGTGGACCAGACGGTATATTTTATTCTGGAAAGTCATGGTGGATATTGTGTTCATTATGCAAGTGCAGTGGCACTGCTGTGCAGATGTGTGGGGATTCCTGTGCGGTATGCAGAGGGTACTGTGGTAGGCAGCAGAGAAGAGGGAGAGTCATATTCAAAGGTTCTTGGCAGGGATTCCCATGCCTGGGCCCAGGCATATATCAGGGGCTTTGGATGGATTGATGTGGACGCTACTCCAGGGTATTCAACGAGTACAGGTAATTTCAAACGTCCTGATACAGGACACCAAAGTGAATATAGGCCGGAAATACCAACCGGCAGCAACAGCAGTAATGATAACAATACGGATATAGCTGATAATACTGCCTCTGAGAGTTTGTCATGGAGACAGGTGCTTGTATATGTGCTTCTTGCAGCAGGTGCGGCAGCAGTGGCAGGAGGCATAGCTGTAGTATGCATTATTCTGGTAAAAAGATACAGATATAACCACAGCGATAACAGACAGAAGTGTGAGTGGCATATGCGCAGACTGATGAAAAGACTGCGCGGTATGAAGCTTGGAATTGAGGAGGGGGAGACCCTTAGAAAATACAGTGAACGTCTTATAAAAAATCAGGCACCGGAGTATGCCAGGGTAATGCTTTGGTACGAGGGTGTGCGATATGGAGGTGTTAAGGTTAGCGAGGATGACCTTAACATGCTGAGGAATATACAGTAGCTCTGCGCAAGAATGAGTGATTGAAAAAACACAATGGTGGGACTAAAATCAAGGTATTATCTATGACAATTCATGATAGAAAAGAGGGATAGAAATGATTGAAGTAGAGCATCTTGAGAAGACATTTAAGGTCCTTAACCGTAAGGAGGGACTTAAGGGGGCGTTTGCAGACCTGTTTTCCAGAGATTACAAGTACATTAAGGCGGTGGATGACATATCCTTTCATATTGATGATGGGGAGATAATGGGGTATGTAGGCCCTAATGGTGCAGGCAAATCCACAACAATTAAGATGATGACCGGAATTCTCCAGCCAACGTCTGGAAGTATAACAATTAATGGCAGAAATCCTTATGATAACCGCAGGGAGCATATGCGCAAAATCGGTGTTGTTTTTGGACAGCGTTCCCAGCTGTGGTGGTCTCTTCCTGTAATTGAGTCCTTTAAGGTACTTAAGGACATATACCAGGTGAGTGACAGTACCTACAAGAATAATCTGGCACTTTTTGAAAGCCTGGTTAACATTAAGGAGCTGTATTCCAAGCCGGTAAGGCAGATGTCTCTTGGACAGAGAATGCTGTGCGAGGTGGTTGCTGCTTTTTTGCATGACCCGGAGGTGGTGTTCCTGGATGAGCCTACAATTGGTCTGGATGTTGCGGTAAAGGACAGTATTCGTGAGCTTATTAAGCATCTTAACCGGGTTAAGAACACATCAATAATTCTAACCTCCCATGATACCAAGGATATCGAGGCACTTTGTGAAAGAGTGGCTATTATTGATAAGGGAAGAATGATATTTGATGATAGTCTGAACCAGCTTAAGCAGATGTTTGGAAAGTATCGTACAATACATTTTGAACTTGGCAGTGCCATGGATTACAACACGGTCAGCCAGATTATTGATAAACAGTATCCCGGCAGCAATGTTAAGGTGGAGGCACCGGAGGATGCTAAAGATAAGGAAGCATTAATTATTGTTAATGAACATGATGTGGATTTTAAACAGGTAATGGGATTTGTAATCAACAGCCTGCAGTTTGATAACATCGGTATTGAGGACGTTGGAGTTGAGGAGGTTATCAAGCGTATATACGAAGGGGGCGTAGCTGGTGAACAGGCAGTATAGAGGAATTATTAAGAACCAGTTCATTTCAGACCTGAGCTATCGTGAACACTATATTACCTTTGTAGTAGTTAATGTTGTGTTCTATTTCGTCCTGTTTTTCCTGTGGAAGGCAATATATGCTGGTAACGCGGATACAATTAACGGACTTACCTTTGAGGCGGCATTTATCAGTCTTGCACTTACAGGCAGCCTTACAAGAACCCTTTCAGGCGGAATGGAATGGGATATGTGCTTCGACATGATGAATGGTAACATTATCATTAAGATGGTAAAACCTACCAGGTATGTATATTATGTTCTTGCTGAGAAAATCGGTGGCGCAATTACACATGGACTTATTATGTGCGTTCCCCTGTTTATTATACTGTATTTTGTTTTCCCGGGAATGCTTCATTATGGTATAAGACTTATTCCGTTTATTATCAGTATGATAATATCATTTTTTATAATGTTTACACTGGAATTTGCCACAGGGGTTCTTACATTTTATACCCAGTCGGTATGGGGACTTTCAACTATTAAGGACTTAATAATTGGCTTTTTTGCAGGTGCAGAGGTGCCTCTTGCCTTCTTTCCACCGGTTCTGTCAAGAATTGCCGATGTCCTTCCCTTTAAGTCAATGTACTATGGACCTGTCCAGCTGCTGATGAGCGAGACAGTTAACTGGGCGGACTGCGGTATGCTTATATTGAGACAGCTTTGCTGGGCGGGTGCATTATTTTTGATGGTGCAGCTGCTGTATCGCGTTATGATTAAAAAAATAGTTGTGAATGGGGGCTGATTATATGAAAACACTACGATATTATCTTAAAATATATTTTCGCCTTGCATCACAATACCTTAAGGAAAGAATGCAGTTTCGTGTGGACTGCTTCTGCGAAATTGCGGGAATGGTACTGGTTAATGTATTCGGACTGCTGACCTTCTGGGTGGTGTTTAATTCCATAACCAGTCTTGGAGGCTTTAGCTTTTACGAGATGCTGTATCTATATGGCTTTTCACTTATGGCAATGAGTCCACAGCAGCTTCTTCTTGATAATGCATGGATGCTGTTTAACAAGGTGGTTACCGGAGAGTTCCTTAAATACTGCTTCAGACCAGTGAATATTCTTTTCTATTATATGGCTGAGACAGTGGATATCAAGGGCTTCAGCCAGTTTGCACTTGGTGTGGGCATGCTGATATTTGCCTGGATTAAGCTTGGAATTAAGATGTCCTTTCTGAATGTGATAACTTTTCTGATTCTGTGGATTGGAGCTGCACTTATATGCATGGGGCTGATTGTACTCTCAAGCGTATTTGGTTTTATGGGTGGCGGAACTAATGCAGCTATTCAGCTGGCTTCTGACCTGAAGGGCTATGGAAGGTATCCTCTTACAATTTTTAACAGGGTGCTGCGGGTTATTTTTACCTTTGTGATACCTATTGGCTTTATAGCTTATTATCCGGCAAGCTATTTTATTGGTGGCAAGGGCATACCTCCGGCACTGATATATCTGTCTCCGGTAATCGGTTTCATTTTCTTCTACATATCCGGAAGGATATGGGTACATTATGCACAGCGCTATGTTGGAACAGGCTCCTGAAAAGGGAACCTGTTCTTCTTTTTTTATATGGAAAAAATATATCAATATTGGAAAAATAATGTTATAATATGTCTATATTTATGCAAAAAGGGGAAGTGTATGAAAGCTGTTAAAATTATAGTCCATTATCTGATTATTATTTTGTCAGTTATCTTCATTGCGTTGTCGGCTGCAGGCCTGTTCTTTGGAACACGTTATATTGATAACAGACTGCTTGTATCTAATGAGCAAAGAGCAATGGACCTGGCTCTGATTGTCAGTAAGAACTTTCATGTTACAGATGATGAAGTGGAATATATGAGGTCGCTTACCTTTAATGAGATGGAGGCTGACCCGGTTAACCACAGACTTACCGATGTTGGCACAGGCGTAAAGCTTGGTGCACCCACAATAAGCATATACATAGTTGCACCGGTTGACAGAGTGCGTTATTACACAGATGAGACTAATGCTGATTTTTTTGGACTGGAGGAGGGTACAGCCCTTGATTCAGTGTGGCTTTTTAATGCGGCGATAGATGAGGAGGGTAATCCTGTATTTGTAGAGCGTGAGGATATATACAGATACACACATACAACTGAGGAGATTCAGTACGGTTACGATAACCGTCAGGCCTTTGGAACCTATTCAGTTGATGAGTGGGGTGAGGTTATTACAGGCTATGCTCCGGTTTATACAGACGAGGGAAATTTTGTGGGAATGCTGGGAATAGATATGGATGTTGATGAGTACCAACACAGTGTTCACAAGATGATTCTTCTGTTTATTGCGGTATATTTTGCAGTTACCCTTGTCCTTTTAGGCCTGTTTATTCTGTTCTATTCCAAGTATTCCAAGGTGGAAAAGTCCAAAATGTATTTTGAATTCTATTCCAGAATGAGTCATGATATGAGAACTCCTATGAACGGAATTATCGGACTTGTGCATTTGTCAGAGAGTGAGGATGACGTAGAGGAGCTGCACAACTATTTTGGCAAGATTGGCAGGTCGGGACAGTATCTTTTACAGCTGATTAACGATACACTGGATGTTGGAAGAATAAGCCACGGACAGATGAAGCTTAGGAAAGAGACAATCTCCATGTCTGAGATGCTTGGTGGAATTGTTGATATGATTAGAGCGGATGCAGCAGATAAGAATATTACAGTCAGCAACAATGTTGATAGTGTCAAAGAGGATATATATGTTGTTACAGATTCTTTAAGATTTAAGCAGATTTTTATGAATCTTTTTTCCAACGCTGTGAAATTCACACCGGTAGGAGGACAGATAGATTTTAATGTGAGTACAATTAATACAGGAAACAGTACAATTCACTGCAGCTTTACAGTTAAGGACAGCGGAATAGGCATGAGCAGTGATTTTGTTGAACATGCGCTGTTTACACCCTTTTCCCAGGAGACCAACAGCTTCTCAAGCAAGTACACAGGCTCAGGACTTGGGCTTTCAATTGTGAAGTATATTATTGATGAAATGGGCGGAACGATAGAGGTTAAAAGTGAACCGGGTAAAGGAACTGCCTTTATTATTGAGCTTAATATGACAGCCTCAGACCGTAAAAGCTATGAGGCAGAATATACAGCACGCAAAGTTAATAAAGAGGATATTCATAAGCTGCTTAATGGCTCCCATATTCTTATATGTGAGGACCATCCACTTAATGCAGAGATTGCACAGCGAATTTTGGAAAAAGAGGGTTGTATTGTGGATGTGGCCGAGAATGGACAAAGGGGTGTGGAGCTGTTTGAGGCTTCTAAGCCTGGTTACTATGATGCAATTCTTATGGATATCAGGATGCCTGTAATGAATGGATATGAGGCAACGGTGGCAATTCGCAAGCTTGCCAGAGAGGACGCAGGGTATATTCCCATTATAGCAATGACCGCCAATGCATATGACGAGGATATTCAGAACAGTATTGATGCCGGAATGAATGCGCATATTTCCAAGCCATTTAATCCAACACTGTTATTTTCAGCATTATCAGATAATATTGCAATGTATCGTAATAGAAGAAAATAATTTATACGGGAGGAAGAACTGTATATGAAAGGCTTTATCAGAATTAAAAGAATGCTGGCAGCACTTATTGCCATATTTGTGTTTGTCATTACGTGTATGCCTGCTGTGCAGGCACAGGATGCTTCTGAGAATGAGGTAATCAGAGTTGGATACATGGACTATAAGGGTTTTATTGAACCTCAGTCCGATGGAACCTACACCGGATATGGAGCTGATTATCTTGCCAAAATAGCACAGTATACCGGCTACAAATATGAGTATGTATACGGAGAGTGGACGCAGCTTCTTAAACAGCTGGCGGCTGGAGAGATTGATTTTCTGTGTACGGCACAGTATACAGAGGAAAGAGCCCAGGTATATGATTACAGCGCATATCCTATTGGATACTCACAGGGGCTTTTATATACCTGTACTGACAGTGAACTTTGCTATGAGGATTTTAAGGCATTTGATGGTATGACGGTAGGAGTAATTACTGACAGTGCCATGAATGACATGTTCTCTGAATATGCTGCTAAGAATAATTTTACCTGTAGTATGAAGGAATATAATTCAGAGGAAGAGCTTGTTAATGCAGTAAATACCGGTGAGGTTGATGCCATATGCAGTGAACATCTTGCCAATCACACTGACCTGTCCCTGCTTGCCAAGTTTGGAGCAGATGCATATTATATCCTACAAGGACAGCCCATATATGGAAGGTCTTGATTATGCACTTCAACAGATTAAGACCGATGTGGATTATGAGGCAGACCTTTTTCACAAATATTATGACAGCTCCACAGCAGAGACAACACTGCAGTTTACAACAGCTGAGGTTGACTATATTGCGGAATGCGGAACAATTAATGTAGGTCTTTTGCCAAGCCGTCCGCCATTTTCTGTATATGACAGTAAGACTGATACCTTTACCGGAATTAATGTGGATGTACTGGATGCCATATCTAAGGAGACAGGAATTAAGTTCAATTATATAGCAATGCCAACAGGCAAGACAACTCCTGAACTTCTGGCTTCCGGTGAGTATGATATTATATGTGGCGTGGAAGCCAATAACTTTACTACAAGTGAGACACTTATTGCAACAGATGCATATCTTAACAGTGCTGTTGTACCGGTTGGACTTGCCGGTAAAGAGATAGATATTAATGGTTCAATTACTGCTGCTGTTCCCAAATCCTATCAGGCACTGCAAAAGATTCTTGAAAAGAAATATCCTAATATGAAGGTTATTCTGTATGATACTAATGTGGACTGCTTCAATGCAGTAATTAATGGAAAGGCGGATGTGGCAATTCAGAATACACATATTATGGGGCTGATGCTGCAGGAGCCTAGATATGAAAGCCTTAATATACTCCCGGTTGAGATAACAGAGGAGCATACTGCAATGGCGTTAAGCCGCGATAATACAATGCTTCTGAGTATCCTTAATAAGAGCATTGGACATATTGAGACAGCTACCATAAGCAGCAGTCTTATAAAGCATACTTTTGCTTCGCCATATAAGTATACGACAGCAGATTTTATTTACAAATTCAGGACACAGATAATTGCCTTTGGAATACTCACTGTGTGTATTTTCGGACTTTTAATTGGATTTATTCTTGTTAGAAGACATAACGAGCTTAAGCTGGAGAAAAAGAATGTGCAGCTGGCAGAGGCTGTTGCACAGGCGGACCGTGCAAGTGTTGCCAAGAGCCAGTTCCTGTCCAGAATGAGCCATGAGATAAGAACACCTATGAATGCTATTGTTGGACTTACTGAGATTGCCAAAAAGCATGAGGATAATCCGGCGAAGGTTGATGATTACCTTGTTAAGATTGGTCTTTCCTCAAAGGTTCTTTTAAACATTATAAATGATGTTCTTGATATGTCGGCTATTGAAAGTAACAAGCTGAAAATAGCAAATACAGAATTTGATATCAAACAGGTACTTAACGGAATAAGTACCATATATTATCCACAGTGCC
>CAYTWF010000035.1:0-32940 GCA_964441705.1 uncultured Butyrivibrio sp. | reverse complement strand
TAAAATGGGTTTGCTCTATTCTATTGTGTCCACTATCTAGGGTACAGTTTAAAATTAAATATTAATCTATTAGAATATTATCGTTCTATTACACAATATAATTCTGCGACTGCATTTGACAAAATACTGCTTATTCACAAATATATAAACAATAATGAGTATAATCAATTAACTAAAGTTCTTGAAGAATGCAGTAAGCTTGACGATTTCAGCTATGGAGAATCATATAAAGTTCTTATGTACGGATATGCAACTCTACAAACGCAAGCAAAACATTATCTAAAATCTAATAATATCTGTCGCAAGGCATTAGAACACGAAAACGTACAATACAATGCAGAGATTACAACAACATCTTTTACACACGCCGATTTATTAATCCTTGTACTTATAACAATAAATTGTTTTGCAATAAATGACATGGAACAATATTATCGAATAAGTTACATGATTTTTCTTCAATTATCAAGTTTATTTAATCACTAATATGATGAACTAAATAACCACTTACATTTTGAAGTCTGTCTTTTATTAACAGTATCATATAACCTTTCTCTATATTTAATTGAAAAAGAAAAATATTCAGATGCTGAAAAGCTTATAGATGAAGCTTTAAATATAGGCAAAAAAACATCCACCTATTGTGATTTTACCGGATTACTTTTATCGAAATGCATATTATACTATTACACCGAACGAATTGATGCTGCAAAGACCCTGCTTGATGATGCAAAAGTTTTTTCCCGATATGAAAATAAAAGTGAGTATATTGCCCAATTTGTCAATGATGCCTTAGAAGTTTATCCAGAGTTGTTCAAATAGCTATTCTCTCTGTATCAAATATTTTTAACATTTATGACTCTTAGGAGTAAAGCCCTTCCAGTATATTCTTTTTCCGCATTTGTCGCAGGTACATAACTGAGACATCGTCGGTATTAATATGCAGCAATATACCACTTCCATTATGCTCCTTCACTGCCTATACTCCAGCTACCGCTAAAGTATCCCACAGCATTGTAAAATACACGATATATTCAGGTTAAATACAGGTAATTTTACAATTTCATGAGCGACTTTTTATGAATTCTTACAATTTTATGAGCGACTTTTTTCAAAATTTACACAAAAACATTATTTATTTTTCAATTTTTTAAACAGCTGCACAATCCTGCTGGTTCCAAGTCTTGATGCTCCCAGCTTCAAAAACAAATCCGCATCATCCAGTGACTGAATTCCCCCTGCTGCCTTAATCTTAACATTCTTACCAACATTGGCCTTAAACAGCGCAATGTCTGCCGGAGTAGCCCCTTTAGTGGAAAGGCCGGTAGAGGTCTTGATATAATCTGCCTTGGCCTTGGTAACAATTTTACACATCTGCATTTTCTCCTCATCCGTAAGGAGACAGGTCTCTACAATTACCTTGAGAATTCTTCCATGACAGGCCTCCTTGACCGCCACAATCTCTGTAAATACATCATCATATTTTTTCTCTTTAACCCACCCAATATTAATTACCATGTCTATCTCATTAGCACCATTAAGAATTGCATCCTCGGTCTCTGCAACCTTAACTGCTGTTGTATTGTACCCGTTAGGGAAACCAATAACCGTGCACACCTTAAGCTTGGTCTCCTTGTCTCTCAGATAATCTGCCACCTGACGAACATATGATGGTGGAATACACACCGACGCACACCCATTATCTATTCCCTCATCGCATAAATTCATTATCTGTGACCATGTAGCTGTCTGTGTAAGCATAGTGTGGTCGCACTTTGCCAGAATCTCTTTCATATCCATTTTTACTGCCTCCCGAAACACCTTTTAAAGTAAATTAAAAGCGAAGGCTTAGAATATCCTTCACTCTCTATATATAAAATTATATTGGTGTTTCGCCTTAAAGTCAATGGCTTAAATGCCTGCGGAGGAAGTTTTTACTCTTTCCATTGCAGACTTAATCTCATTAACATCAGTCTCTGTCATTTTCTCAGGTGCAGCCTTCTTAAGCAGCTTGCTTAAATAATCAATATCACTCTTAATCTGGTTCCTGCGAAGCTTATCAAGGGACTTTTTGGCATCCCTTACCTTAAGCTGTGTATCATTAATAAGATTACGTGCCTCATTAATTGTCTCAAAGGCTTCCATTCTTGTTCCATCTGATGCCTCATACTCTGCTGCATCCCTCATGGCTCTCTGAATATCATCCTCTGACAGATTGGAGCTGGCTGTAATTGTTATGCCCTGCTCTCTGCCGGTTCCCAAATCCTTAGCAGATACATGCACAATACCATTTGCATCTATATCAAAGGTTACCTCTATCTGTGGAACTCCTGCCGGTGCACGTCTGATTCCGTTAAGCCTGAAGGTTCCAAGAAGCTTGTTGTCCCTTGCAAACTGTCTCTCACCCTGAAGTACCTTAATCTCTACGCTTGTCTGTCCACTCATGGCAGTAGAAAATACCTGGCTCTTTTTACATGGAATCGTAGCATTACGCTCAATTAATCTTGTGGCAACTCCGCCTACGGTCTCTATTGAAAGTGTAAGAGGTGTAACGTCCAAAAGAAGCAGCTCCGACGCTGCTGTTGCAACTCCTCCAAGCTTGCCTCCCTGTATCGAGGCACCCAGTGCAACGCATTCATCGGGATTCATATTCTTGCTTGGCTCAAGTCCCGTCAGCTGTCTTACCTTATTCTGCACTGCCGGAATTCTTGTGGAACCGCCTACAAGCAAGACCTTCGACAGCTCAGATTTACTGATGCCTGCATCCTGCAGCGCGTTCATAACCGGTCCGGTAGTTCTCTCAACCAGGTCCGCTGTCAGCTCATCAAAGGTACTTCTTGTAATAGTTATATCCATATGAACAGGACCTGCTTTAGTTGTAGCAATAAAAGGAAGATTCACATTAACTGAGGTTGCTGTAGACAGCTCTTTTTTCGCCTTCTCAGCTTCCTCTCTTACTCTCTGCAATGCCATCCTGTCCTTGTTCAGGTCAATTCCATTAGTCTTCTTAAATTCATTCAAAAGATAATTGGCAACTCTTTCATCAAAATCATCTCCACCAAGATGATTATCTCCAGATGTAGCCAGAACCTCAATTACCTTGTCACCTATCTCAATAACCGACACATCAAAGGTTCCGCCACCCAGGTCATATACAAGGATTTTCTGTGCATCTCCATTGTCAAGTCCATAGGCCAGGGCTGCTGCCGTTGGCTCATTAATAATTCTCTCAACATTAAGTCCTGCAATTCTTCCTGCATCCTTGGTTGCCTGCCTTTGGGCATCGCTAAAATATGCCGGAACTGTAATTACCGCATCTGTTACTCTCTCTCCAAGATAGCTTTCCGCATCCTTCTTAAGCTTCATAAGTATAAAAGCTGATATTTCCTGAGGCGAATATTTCTTGCGGTCTATATTAACCTTATAGCTGCTTCCCATCTCTCTTTTTATGGAAGCAATTGTTCTGTCCGAATTGGTAACTGCCTGTCTTTTGGCTGGTTCTCCCACCAATCTCTCACCTTTTTTTGAAAAAGCAACAACAGATGGTGTTGTTCTGTCGCCCTCTGCATTAACAATAACCGTTGGCTGTCCGCCTTCAATTACAGCCACACAGCTGTTAGTAGTTCCCAGGTCAATTCCAATTATTTTTCCCATATCTGATTCTCCTTGCCGATGCGCATATATTTTAATATGCCTACATTACCATCTTAATATGAATATTATATGACTTAATTCTTTAATTTTTATAAAAAATATTAATTCTTTGCAACCTTTCTTTTTCCATCAGGCAGCTGGGATATCATTATTGCTGCAAACATACAGATAATTCCAGCCCATTCCTTTGGTGACGGAACCTGATGAAGTATTATAACTCCGCCAATAACTGCAAATACTGATTCCAGGCTCATAATAAGTGACGCCACCGCCGGTTCTGTGTATTTCTGTCCCAGAATCTGGAAGGTATAAGCAATTCCGCAGGAGCATACGCCTGCATACATTATCGGAAGCCATGCTGCAATAACGCTGCTCATTACCGGCTTTTCAAAAATAAACATTAATATAGAAGCAATCACTCCGGTTACAAGAAACTGTATACATGATAATCTGACCCCGTCGGTTCTTGGTGCATAATAATCCACCAGCATTATCTGTATTGAGAAAAGAACTGCGCATAAAAGAATAAGTGCATCACCTTTATTAATTGAAAAGCCTTCCTTAATACACAGGAGATACAGTCCAGCAATGGCAATTACAATGCACACCCATATTTTTGGAGCCACTTTTTTCTTAAATATTATAGAAATAACAGGAACCATCAAAATATACATGGCTGTAATAAATCCTGCTTTCCCCACTGAGGTATAGCAGATTCCAATCTGCTGAACACAGCATGCGGCACACAGAGCCAGTCCGCACAGCACACCACCGGTATAGAGAAGCCGTCTTTCCCTTCTATTCGGTTTATGATAGGTGCCTTCTTTTTTCTTTATACCATCCATGATTGCAATTGCAGGTATCAGCACCACACCACCTATAAGTGAGCGGGCGGCCTGAAATGTAAGGGGACCAACGTACTCCATACCCGTACTTTGTGCAACAAATGCAAAACCCCATATCATTGCAGTAATAATAAGCATTATATTGCCTTTTGCTTTAGTTCTGTTCATTATAAGTATCTCCAGCTTCGTAAGTCTATTGCATCATTATAATTTATAGCCAGTCTTTGTTCAAGACACATTACACCTCATTTTAATAATGTATCTTGACTTTATCACTTTAAAGTGTTAAGTTATATAAAAGACAAAAAGAAAGAAGGAATTACACTATGGCAATGAAATATTTTCAAAAACTACCAGCTCCGGAGGTTCTCAAGGAAGAATATCCTATGACACCTGAGCTTACTGCCATTAAACAGACACGTGACAAGGAGATTCGTGATGTTTTCACTGGTGCGTCAGACAAGTTTCTCGTAATTATTGGTCCATGCTCTGCTGACAGAGAGGACGCTGTATGCGAATATATCAACAGACTTGCAAGGGTTAATGAGCAGGTAAAAGACAGGCTGATTATCATTCCACGTATATATACCAATAAGCCAAGAACTACCGGCGAGGGCTACAAGGGAATGCTCCACCAGCCTGACCCTAACAAGGAGCCTGACCTTTACGCCGGCATTGCATCAATTCGTAAAATGCATATCCGCGCAATTACAGAAAGTCATCTTACCTGCGCAGATGAGATGCTTTATCCGGAGAACAGAAGCTATCTTGATGACATTCTCTCCTACGAGGCAATTGGTGCCCGTTCAGTTGAGGACCAGCAGCACCGTCTTACAGCAAGTGGAATGGATATTCCTATTGGAATGAAAAACCCAACAAGCGGTGATTTGTCTGTTATGCTCAATTCAATTATTGCAGCCCAGTCATCCCACGAATTTATCTACCGTGGCTACAGCGTTACCACTACCGGCAATGAGCTTGCTCACGCAATTCTTCGTGGCGGTGTTGATAAATATGGTATCTGTGTACCAAACTATCATTATGAAGACCTGGTTCGTCTTCTCGATATGTATGCCAAAAAAGACCTTAGAAATCCTGCTGCTGTTGTTGATGCCAACCACTCTAACTCCAATAAAAAATTCAAGGAGCAGATTCGAATTACAAGAGAAATTCTCCACAGCCGCCAGTCCAACCCAGATGTTAAAAAGCTTGTTAAGGGTGTTATGATTGAAAGCTACCTTGAGGAAGGCAACCAGAAAATATGTGAAAATATGACCTATGGCAAGTCAATTACTGACCCATGTCTTGGATGGGAGGATACCGAGCAGCTCCTCTATAGAATTGCCGACGAGGCATAAAAAAAATAACCCATTGTCATCCGGGTCGCTAATCAGTTGTTTCTTGGGGGGATTAAGCTGAAGTCGCGGTCCGGATAATAATGAGCTTTTCCTTATACGATTAAACATATAGGAAAGAGGGAGAGTAATGAATACTAATATGTTGTTCATATTAGCTTCCAGCTTTCGCTGGTAAAAAATTATGGGGTTTGGTTATGAACCCACATTATATATGGGGGATGATGTGGATTCATATAGATGATTTAACTCATCTATGACTACATTATATTGTGTTTTTGTGAAAAAGGAAAGTACTTTATGTGAATTCTAGGTGGAAATTTTATTAAAAAATGATAAAATACCCTTAAGAATACAATTTTGGAGGTAAATATGTTAAAAAATAAAACAGTTCTTCTTGGTGTCACCGGTGGAATAGCCGCTTACAAGATGGCTAATGTGGCAAGCTCACTGGTCAAGCTGGGTATTAATGTTCACGTAATTATGACTCAGAATGCCACCAACTTTATTAACCCTATCGTATTTGAAACTTTAACTTCACATAAATGCATTATAGATACCTTTGACCGCAATTTTGACTTCAAAGTTGAGCACATTTCGCTGGCTAAAGCCGCAGATGTTGTTCTTGTGGCACCGGCTACTGCCAACGTCATTGGCAAAATGGCCAACGGAATTGCTGATGATATGCTGACCACCACAATTCTTGCCTGCAAATGTCATAAAATTGTTGCTCCAGCCATGAATACCAATATGTATGATAATCCAATTGTCCAGGATAACCTTACAAAGCTGGAAGGCTATGGCTTTGAGATAATCAGTCCAGCCAGCGGACACCTTGCCTGTGGAGACAGCGGCAAGGGCAAGCTTCCTGACGAAGCGGTTCTTATAGAATATATTCTTAAGGAAATATCCCATGAAAAAGATTTGGCAGGCCGCAGGGTTCTTGTAACTGCCGGAGCTACTCAGGAATCAATTGACCCTGTAAGATATATTACCAACCACTCCACCGGCAAGATGGGCTATGCTATCGCCCGTGCTGCCGCTATGCGAGGTGCAGAGGTGACTCTTGTATCAGGTGAGACCGCTCTTACTCCGCCATTATTTGTGAATACAATTAATATAAGAAGTGCTGCTGATATGTATGAAGCTGTAAAGGCGGCTGCCCCTGACCAGGATATCATTATTAAGGCGGCGGCTGTTGCTGATTATACACCTGTAACTGTTGCTGACAGCAAAATTAAAAAATCTGACAGCGATATGAGTATCGCCCTTACAAGAACTACCGACATTCTTGGATATCTGGGTGCCCACAAGACTCCCGGACAGTTTCTATGCGGCTTTTCCATGGAAACCGACAATGTTCTTGAGAATTCACGAATCAAGCTGTCCAAAAAAAATGCCGATATGATAGTTGCCAACAGCATACGAACAGCTGGTGCCGGTTTTGGAACTGATACCAATGTTGTAACCTTTATTACAGCTGATGGGGTAGAGGAGCTTCCAATTATGTCCAAGGACGAGGTTGCTGACAGGATTTTTGATGAGATACTTACGAAAACGTTATAATATGTTATAATTTTCACAAAATCTTCAATAACAAGTTTCAATTTGTTCATAATTTAGCCATTTTTTAGCCATATTAAGCCTATATACTTATAAACATAAAAGAAAGCTATATCCCATTCGGATGTTTCCCCAGACATTCCGATAATTATATAGAATCTTTTTCATTGATCTCCCCCTCTTTTTTAATAAGAGACAGCGTGCGAAAGCTGTCTCTTAATTTTTTTGTCTTGACATGGCATGACTAACTATTATAGAATACATTTAACTCGTGAGGGAGTAGTCAGCGTTATTGACGTGGCAAGCCAACAATCCCGGCCGTATATGGTCTGGTTTGTCTTAATTGATGAGACTCATGTGTAGCTTAACGCTATACGTGTGTCTGTATATTTTTTCAGCAGGCATTTTGCCTGTTTTTTTTATACATTCCTGTGCAGACCATTATATATGTCTGCCAATATTTACGAACTGAGGTTTTATTATGGATATTTTTACTTTAATACTGCTTGCTCTTGGCTTATCCATGGATGCTTTTGCCGTATCCATATGCAAGGGGCTTGCAATGAAAAAACTGCGGCCACGGCATATGCTGATTGTCGGTGCATGGTTTGGCGGCTTTCAGGCATTGATGCCAATGATTGGTTATCTCCTGGGAGTAAGCTTTGCTCACCTGATTAATTCAATTGCACCATGGATTGCCTTTGTGCTTCTTGCCCTTATTGGTATTAATATGATAAGAGAATCCCTTTCCAAATCTGAAGAGGTGGAAACAGATGCAATCGGATTTAAGACCATGCTTTTAATGGCAATTGCAACAAGCATTGACGCACTGGCTGTAGGAATTACCTTCGCATGTGTTCCCGTCTGTCTTATGCCGGCACTTGGAATGCTGGCGAACACAATAATTGCTGTTATTATTATAGGCATTACAACTTTTATTATCTCTGCTGCCGGAGTAAAAATAGGCAACGTCTTTGGCACACGCTACAAGAACAAGGCAGAATTAGCCGGTGGAATTATTCTCATTTTTCTCGGCATCAAAATAATTCTTGAACATTTTGGTATAATTAATTTTTAGGAGGATATAACAATGCCATTGCCAGTACAATTTATTTTATTAATTGTTGGATTTATTTTACTTATGAAGGGTGCAGATGTATTCGTAGATGGTTCCTCTGCCCTTGCAGACAGGCTGGGTATTCCCCAGATTGTAATTGGTCTGACAATTGTTGCCTTCGGCACCAGCGCTCCGGAGGCTGCCATAAGCATTACCGCTGGAATTAAAGGAAGTGCCGACCTGGCTGTAAGTAATGTTGTTGGAAGCAACATTTTGAATATTCTTCTGATTCTTGGTATTGCCTCAGTTATTACGCCACTTGCAATTCAGAAGAACACCTTTAAATATGAAATTCCTTTTACTGCAATCATAACCCTTGTTCTACTGGGACTTGGTGTAATGGGCAACAGCATCGGACGCGTGGACGGAATAATTTTCTGGATTCTTATGATTGTGTTCATGGTATATCTTGTAAGAATGTCCAAGAACAGCAAGCCCTCAGAGGTTGAAGATATTGCCCAGCAAAACATGCCGGTATGGAAAATAATTCTTTTTATTGTCCTTGGTGGTGCCGCCATTGTTGGCGGAAGCCAGATTACCGTTAATTCAGCAACTGCCATTGCCAAATTCTTTGGTATGAGCGAAAGACTTATCGGTCTTACAATTGTTGCCTTTGGTACCTCTCTTCCAGAGCTTATCACCTCTGTAACCGCTGCAATTAAGCACAAGGCTGACATTGCAATTGGTAATATCGTTGGAAGCAATATTTTTAACATACTGTTTGTACTTGGAACCACCGCAGTTATTACCCCGGTTGCATATACCAGCGAATTCATTGTAGACAATATCATGGCACTTATAGCCGTTGTTCTGCTGTTTGTATGTGTTATTAAGGGTAAAAAGCTTACCAGAATTGGCGGAATACTAATGCTTGTAAGCTACGCAGCCTACTTTACATTCTTTATTGTACTGTAATCAGTTTGGCAGGCCCCTGTTGGATGAGCAGAAAAATACGCCGTATGTCAGGTTTCAATCCTGCCATACGGCGTATTTTATTCTATTTTGCTAAGTGTTTTTTCTCCTTAGCCATATAATACAAGGCTGTCAGATAATACCCCAGTGCTCTTGCTGCGTTAGCAATAAGGTAGCCCACTGTAGCTCCTGTAATTCCGCCTGCCTTAGTGCAGATTGGAACAATTACAGCTGCAACAATTGCTGAGATAATATTAATTACAATGCTAAAGTGCTGCTTTCTGTATATAATTATTACATTTTCAAAAAGTGTGTACAGGGATACCAGTCCACCGCTGAGCATCAAAAGCGCATTAGCCTCCTTATACCCATACAAATCCATTCCATATATAAGCGTAAGGAAGAACCCGCCCAGAAAATACATAAAAAGCATACTGACAATCGTAATCAGCGATATTACTCCAACCTGCTCCATCATCATTTTCTTAAAGCCCTTACGGTCACCGTCAGCATGAAATAC
This sequence comes from uncultured Butyrivibrio sp., assembly GCA_964441705.1. Taxonomy (GTDB): domain Bacteria; phylum Bacillota; class Clostridia; order Lachnospirales; family Lachnospiraceae; genus Eshraghiella. Next base: position 22,974 of record CAYTWF010000035.1, on the reverse strand, counting down.
AGCCATTTTGGTAAGCCACATTCTCATTGTGAAGCCTGCAAGAAGGTCAACTGCAAACACCGGCATGAAAAGAGCATTAAAATGTGCCAGTGCCACCTCACCGTGTGCTCCCTCTATTGCATACTTTGGAGCATTGTTAATATATACATATAAGAAAGAGCTTAAGAACAATGAAAAGCATGCTATTGTAAGCTCCTTGTATTTTCTAAAGCTGAATACCCACCCTATTCTGTCAAAATATTTTACAAGGGGAACATCCACAATTACCACCATTAATACCGAAACTACGGCAAGAACTATTGATGAAATCACAAGATTTCTTGTAATAAGTATCATCAACACGAATATAATTATAGTAACAAGATTATTGGCAAACTGGCTTTTGCCGCTGACATCGAATCTGAACTTCTGCTGAAACAGACCCTCAAATACGTCGGAAAAGCATTCTGCAATCTTATATATTGTCATACAGATAATTACAATTGCCCTGTCTCCTGTATATCCACCAAAAATAACCCATCCTATTGTGATGAGTACAGTAATAAAGCATGTAAAAATTCTGAAGGAAAAGTAATCCGCAAAGGAATATTTTTCCCGGACATCCGATACCTGATAATTACGAACAGCAAACTTGCCAACGGTAAGCATCTGCTGCGCCACTACCATACCAATAGAATATATCCCCGCCGACTTATCTCCCAGTACATTGGTTACAACTACCAGGAAGATAAGAGAGCTTAGGGCATACACTATTCCGGATGACACTGTCCAGGCAAAAGTTCTGCCTCCCAGATTTTTGTCATTTCCAATAAATAGTTTTTGTAACATAGGCTTTACTGAGCATTAACTGCTGCATCTTTAGCCGCAAGATACTTATTGATATATTCTGTAAGAGCGTCTGCATCAATACCATGTACCATAGCAGCCTCTTCAAGAGATTCACCCTGTGCTGATGGGCATCCAACGCAATGCATTCCTGCATCCATAAGAATTGGGATGATATCTGTATCGATCTGAATAATATCATGAATAATCATGTCTTTACTAATCTGTGCCATATTATTTTCCTCCTATATATAAGTATCGCCATAAATCCGGCGCATTATGATTATATAATAACACATTTCTAAAGACAAGGAAATAATTTGCCAATAAATATGGCTTGTCTATTTAGGTTCAATGTTATATAATAATCCATATCAAATATTTAGGAGGTAATTATCATGGCATATGTTATTTCAGATAGCTGTGTAAGCTGTGGTTCATGTGCAGCTGGATGTCCAGCTAACGCAATCTCACAGGGTGATGCACATTACGAAATCGACAAGGACGCATGTCTTTCATGTGGCGCTTGTGAGTCAACATGTCCAGTTGGAGCAATCTCAGCTGAGTAATTGTGACTTTTGCATTACATAACAGAGCAGTATATACGCAGATGTATATACTGCTTTTTACATTTTATCTTCGTCTTTTTTTCTTTGTTTCAAGCATTGCTGCCGCTTCCTTGTTACTTTTTTGACAATTCCTTATAGTTTCATCAAGTTTTTTATATCTGTTTTCCTCAGCCTCTTCCTTCATTCTAAGTAGATAATCCATTTCCTTAATTACCTTTTCGCTGACCTGTCCTGATACCGCACTGCCAAGCTCTGCATTATTCTCCCTAAGAGACTGAGTTACAATTCCACCGATAATTGCCTTAAACTGGTCCATTTTATCCATTTGCCCTGTAACCATGGCGGGTCTTGTATTGGCTGCAGTCATTACCAGCTCATCGCTTTTTCCTGACAGCTCTGTCTTAATCGCCTTAAGCTGAAGACCTTTTTCCTTAAGCTCCTTTATTCTGATAAAAAGATTAAGCTGCTCTTCAGAATAATACCTGTGTCCCATTTCATTGCGTTCAATTACCAGACCAAGCTGTTCCTCCCAGTATCGAAGTACATGAGCCTCAAGCCCTGTCCTTGCCGATGCCTCGGAAATTATGTATCTTTTTTCTTCCATAATCAAATCCCCTTTATGATAATTCTTAACAGCTTAATTATATCAGCCAGTCCATTAATGTGACCTGAAATCGTCCGACAAATTCGTATAAAAAAATACCGGAATCAACATGGATTCCGGTACATAATTATTCTTCATCTCTTCTTCTGTTACTAAGCTCAAGGTTGGCAAATTTGGTAAGGTCTGGTATCCAGGCAAGTTCTACTGTGCCAACCGGACCATTTCTTTGCTTGGCAATGATTATCTCTGCCTCGCCCTTCTTATCGCTGTCCTTATTATAATAATCATCTCTATATATAAACATAACAACATCGGCATCCTGCTCAATTGCTCCGGATTCTCGAAGGTCTGACAGCATAGGACGCTTATTATCTCTTGATTCAACTGCTCGGGATAGCTGAGACAACGCAATAACCGGTACATTCAGCTCCCTTGCAATTCCTTTAAGAGCTCTGGATATCTCAGATACCTCCTGCTGTCTTGATTCACTCTTGCCACCGCCGCTCATCAGCTGAATATAATCGATAATAATAAGTCCAAGGTTATTATCTCTTTTGAACTTACGGCATTTGCTTCTAAGCTCACCAATTGAAATTCCAGGAGTATCATCTATTACAAGTGTAGACATACCTACTCTTGATGCACCTCCGGATATGCTCTCCCACTCTGATGAGGACAGATTACCGGTTCTGATATTCTTGGAATCAACCTTGGATTCCATGGATATAAGACGGTTAACCAGCTGTACCTTGGACATTTCCAAGCTGAATATTGCAGTAGACACATGGTGCTTAACTGCAACGTTCTGGGCTATGTTAAGAACAAAGGCTGTTTTACCCATTGAAGGTCTGGCTGCTATCAGTATAAAATCTGAAGGCTGCAGTCCAGCGGTCTTATAATCCAGGTCCGTAAAGCCTGTTGGAACACCTGTTATTTTACCACCGGCGTTGTATGCCGCCTGCATCTTCTCCAGTGCTTCCATTACAACCTCGCCAATAGGCTCATATTCCTCGCTGCCGCCGCTTTGCGTTACTGCTGTTATTGTTCTCTCGGCATCAAAAAGGATGTCATCTATGCCACCCTGTCCCTCATAACAGCTTTCCTCTATCTTCTGCGAGGTTCTGATAAGCTTTCGAAGTATTGATTTATTTTTAACTATCTCTGCGTAATGCTTAATATTAGCTGACGTTGGAACCATGCCAAGAACTTCCCTTAAGAACTCCATTCCGGCAATCTCAGGCGGTGCTCCATTCTGTCTGACCCTTTCCTGTACCTGTATCAGGTCAGCCGGCTTATTCTCATGATTAAGCTGCACCATTGCTTCAAAAAGAATTCCATACTGGCTTGAATAGAAATCCTCCTTTACAAGCATATCCGATGCTATTGTAACAGCTTCATTATCCATAAGCATGGAACCAATAACCGACTGCTCCGCCTCAAGGCTATGTGGCATTACCCGCTTAATTAGCGCTTCATCCATTGAAAATATCCTTCCTTATGCTTCTTTAACTCTTACTGAAAGCTTGGCCATAACGTCTCTATGAAGCTTAACATTAACAATGGTAGTTCCAAGAGTTCTAATAGGTTCATCAAGACATATTTTTTTCTTATCCAGTTCAATTCCATGCTGTGCCTTAAACTCTGTGGCAATTTCCTTAGAGGAAACAGAACCAAAGGTTCTTCCATCCTTACCTGATTTAATTGCTACAATAACCTCCAGCTTCTCTATCTCGGCAGCAAGCTTTTTAGCATCTTCATACTGTTCCTTGGCAACCTTTTCCTCATGTGCCTTCATAAGCTTAAGATTGTTAATATTATGTGATGTTGCCTCTACACCTAATTTCTTAGGCAAAATATAATTGCGGGCATATCCGTCATTGACCTCAACTATCTGGTCTTTCTTACCCAAAGCTCTTACATCCTGTGATAAAATAATTTTCATTATATTGCTCCTTCCGTAATCATGGCATCCAGTGTATCCTTTACAAGCTGAATCGCCTCATCTATATCCATGTCCTTAAGCTGTGCTCCGGCAATTGTCATATGACCACCACCGCCCAGTCTTTCCATAATAAGCTGTACATTAACCTCATCAATTGAACGTGCACTGATATATACCTCATCATTATAATAAGTAAATACAATTGATGCCTTTATTCCTGCAATATTAAGAAGCTCATTAGCAGCCTGTGCTCCAACTATTGTAGGACTCTGTAAGCCTGCACTTGGGCACACAGCAATTGCATAACAGTCCCTGTATACCTCAGCATGTCTTACTGCCTCAGCCTTAGCCTTATATTCACTCATATCACTTCTCAAAAGCTTACGAACCCTGATAATATCCGCACCATTACGTCTTATAAACGCAGCTGCTTCAAAGGTTCTGGCTCCAGCCTTGTTAGTAAAATTATTGGTATCTATAATTATACCTGCGTACAAGGTATCTGCTTCAACAGGCTTGATTCTAACATTATCACATATATATTGAAGAATCTCCGCAACCATCTCACAGGTAGATGAGGCATACGGTTCAATATATGAAAGTGTCGCCGTATCAACCGGCTCACTGCCCTGTCTGTGATGGTCAAGCACCACTGTAGTCTTGCATTTGCCAATGAGCTCCGGGCACTCAGTATAATTCTTCTTGTTAACATCTACAATTATCAGTAGTGTATTATTAGTAACCTTAGTAAGGGCCTCCTCACTGTTAACGAAGAAATCCTTGTCATAATCCGGATTCTTTTTATACAGGTCAACAATCGGCTGCATTGATGATGTAATCTCATTAAGTACAATATTGGCCTTCTTGGCAAAAACTCTTGCCGCCGCATATAATCCAACTGCTGCACCAACTGCATCTACATCACTAAGCTTATGTCCCATAATAATAACATTATCAGACGCCTCTAAAAGCTCTCTAAGCGCATGAGCCTTAACACGGGCTTTAACTCTTGTATTCTTCTCAACTGAATTGGTCTTGCCTCCATAATATGTAACCTTGTTGCCTTCTCTGACAACCGCCTGGTCACCACCACGTCCCAGGGCAAGGTCTATGGCTGCACGCGCCATCTCGTAGTTCTTAATATATGTACCATTGGCAGCACCTATACCTATACTTAAGGTAACTGACATATCGTTACCTATATTAACTGACTTAATATCCTCAAGTATTGAGAACCTGTCCTCTCTTAGCTGCTCCAGAAACTGATATCTGAATACAACCATATACTTGTCCTTCTCCAGCTTCTTAACAACACCATTGCCTGCCGTTACATACTTGTTAATCTTACGGTCAACAAGTGCCACCAGCAGTGACCTTCTAACCTCATCTATACTGTCCAGTGCCTCTTCATAGTTATCTATATATATAAGTCCCGCAACAAATCTTTCGTCATGCAGTTCTTTTCTGCATACATTAATCTCCGTCTCATCAAAAAGATATATTGCATATAAATCAGGTGAATCACCTGACATTGCAATACTGACATCCTCACTAATTCCTTCAAGGTCAGCCTTGTTAACCGACACCCTGTAGTCTCTTTCCTTATAAGTAACCATCTGCTCATAGCTGCCATTATTCTCTGTCAGATTCATATCCTCTGTCTCAGGGAAAAAAGAAGACAGATTCTTATGATAGCTGTCCTTACTGATTATCTTGGCAAAAGCATCATTGAGCCATACAATTCGTCCACTCTCATCCATAAGTCCATATGGCACAGTGAATCTGTCAAGCAGACGCTTCTGCATCTGGGCATAGCCCGAGGCAAAATCCACAAGTGCCTGGGTCATTTTCGGATGCTTCATAAGCATGAACACCAGCAAAACCGTAAGATATATGAACAATGCAGCCGAAAAGAATATGCCTGCTCCAACATCAATTATAAAAATACCTATATCTGCAAGTGCAAAAAAAACAGCTGCATATATTGGCCAGCTAAGATATGCCTTAAATGGTCCCTTGAATTTTCCAACTATATTTTTCATGCTTTATTCTCCCAATACGATAGATAATCGTATTATAACATTTCTATGAAAAAATATCCACTTATGAATTATTTATTGCGTAAAAAGCGTTCCATATATTTCCGATTCCCCCACCGGATATATATGAAACGCTTTTATCTAATTTTTTACACTTTAGCAACTATATTCGTTCATCCATCTATAACACAATGTGTTAACCAAACCCAAGTTATACACATCAGCCCTTTACGGCTCCTAATGAAAGGCCCTGTACGATGTTCTTGGAAAGAACAAGGTATACAATAATTACCGGGAAGATAGCTATTGATATTGTCATATATACCATTCCCATGTTAAGACTTGACCAGTCCATACTTCTCAGCTCTGCAATAATAAGTGGCATTGTCTTCATGTCTGCCTTATCTGTAAGGATAAGAGATGGAACAAAATAATTATTCCAGCTTGTTACAAATGCAAAGATTGCCTGAACCGCAATTGCCGGCTTCATAAGTGGAAGTCCTATTGTATTGAAGGTTCTAAACTCTCCCGAACCATCAATTCGTGCTGCCTCAACCAGTGCACTTGGAAGTGTACTCTCCATATACTGCTTCATGTAGAATACCGTAACAGGTGCTGCTATTGAAGGAATAATAAGTGGTACGAATGTGTTTTTAAGATTCATCTTAGTCATCAAATCTACGAAACCAAGTACAGTTACCTGAGTTGGAATCATCATAATCATAAGAATGAAAGTAAACAGCATTCCCTTCAGCTTAAAATCATATACATGTACAGCATAAGCTGTCATTGTAGAAAAATATGTAGACAGAACAGCTGAAAGGCTGGCAGCAATAAGGCTGTTAAGCAGACCTCTGAAAAGATTAAATCTGGTACTTGTTGCCGCTTTAAAGTTATTAATCAGATTCCCTGATGGAAGCAGTGAAAAAGCACCACTGGAAATCTCACTGTTTGTCTTGGTTGAATAAATTATCAACAGGTAGAACCAGAATAGACATATTACTGATACAATGGCTAATACTATGTATGCAATCGTTCTACGTGCTCTGACTGAATTTTTTTTGGCTTTACTGATTGTATCCATATGCTATTTCTCCTTTCCCTGTTTTCTGTACATTACAAAATATATTGTAAGACTCAAGATTGTTGTTAATACAAAGAGAATAACTGATATCGCACCAGCTCTTCCGTAATTCTTGGAAATACTGATATTATCATTAAGGAACATTACCAGTGTCTTAGTTGTTGTAACCGGGTCACCAGCGCCCTTTGTAAGTATCTGTGGAACATCAAACATCTGAACGCCACCAATTAATGATGTAATTACTACATATATTAATATAGGTTTTAATAACGGCATTGTTATTTTCCAGAATCTCTGTCCGGACGTTGCTCCATCAACCTCGGCAGCCTCGTAAAGAGATACATCAATTCCCATGATTCCTGCCATTAACAGGATTGTTGTATTACCAAACCACATAAGGAAGTTCATTAATGCTACAAGTCCTCGTGATGTCCATACATTAAAGAGAAATCTTATTGGTTCCTTAATTACGTGCATTTCCATAAGCATCTTATTAATAGGACCATTCGCTGTAAATAATGCATAGAACATTACCGCAAATGCAGATGCCATGATTATATTTGGCAGGTAAATTACTGTCTTAAAAAATCTGCTGGCCTTAAGCTTTAATCTTGTATCAGAGAACCAGGATGCAAGAAGCAGCGATACAACTATCTGTGGAATGAATCCCATTACCCACATAATTACAGTGTTACCTGCGTATTTCAAAATACTTGTTTCTGTAAACAAGAACTTATAATTGTCTAATCCAATAAATGTAGGACCTATCTCTGTAAGTCCAACTCTCATTTTTTCAAAAAAGCTATAATAAATCGTGCTTCCCAAAGGAATTAAGTTAAAAACTATAAATACTGTGAAAAAAGGAATCAGAAAAAAGTAGCCCCATTTGTTATATCTGACGACCTTGTTTTTCTTCTTTTTCACAGCTACAGCACTACTTTTTTTCTCATCTGCCATATTCCCACTCCTAATCTATACAGGCTGTTATTAATCCTGCGTTACTGAGACATATCGTGTTATGTTATCTACTGTATTGTGTTTATAAAACATGCCTGCCCAAATGAGCAGGCATGTAATACTTTAAATATTATTCTGTATTATTCTACATCAAGTGTAGGATATTTAATCTTAATAGCCTGCTTGAATGCTTCAATAGCCTCATCATATGTAGAATCACCATTGAAATATCCTCTCATAGCCTTCTGGAACTCTTCGTTACAGCCCTGATCATAAGGTGTAAGGTTGTCAAGCTGGATGTTGCCTACTAATTCTTTGTAGTAAGGAATTGGGTTGATTCCAAGGAAATCACTCTTGTAGGTCTCATCAGTTGCCATCTCATCCATAGCCTCTGAGTTGTTAACGAAATCATTGTACTTCTTAACAATCTGTACAAGAACATCCTTGTCAGTTGTCATTGTAAGCATAAGGTCTTTAACAAGTGTTGGGTTATCTGTTGTTGAAGAAGCACATAACCATGTACCACCCCAATAGTAGCCTGCAGGACCTGGGCAAATTGACCATGTGTCTGCATTAGTGTAATTTCCATCATCATCCTTCTGAGCTAAGGTGTAATCTACAAACCAAGCTGGTCCAAAGTATCCGAATACATCCTGTCCCTTAGCGAAGTTAGCCTTCCAGTCTGGGTCCCAAAGGATGCCCTTCTTGTTGTAGCCCTTATCTGTGTACTCCTTAGTCTGGTCAACCCACTGCTTAATAGATGGGTCATCAAGATTAAGCTTGTTATCAACTACCCACTTTGTATCCATATTGTTAGAGAATACACGGTAATCATCTTCATAACCAGCTAACATATAGAAGTTGTTCTTCTTCATATCAACTGCTGTCTTATCAAATGTGTCCCAATCCTTAACAGCTTCCTGAACCTTCTCAGGATCATCTGAACCAAGAACCTTTGTAGCTATCTCCTTGTTGTAAATGAATACACCAGGGCAGCCCTGCCATGAAAGACCCTTAAGAGCTCCGTTAGAATCCTTCATAATATCTTTGGTATACTGATACTGAGTAGAAAGGTCAGCATCTGTAATTCCAAGCTTTGAAAGGTCAGCTGCATACTCTGTATCTGTGTACTTTAATGCGTAGTCAGCTTCTACAAGGAACATATCAATCTGATCATCTGCATCTGCCTTATCATTTGCTAAAAGAACTGAATCAAGGTTATCCTGATATGCATTGTTCTCATTAGCTGTGATATGGAACTTAACTGTTACATCACCAATCTTACCTGTTGTAGCATCAACTTTCTCGTATCCTGGGTAGAAGTCCTCAACTCTTACCTGGAATTCTGTGTTCCAACAATAAATGTTAAGAACCTTTCCCTCATCAGCCTTAGGAGCATCTGTCTGCTCACTTCCTGGCTTTGTAGCATCCCCACCAGCAGGTGTTGTACTGCTGTTCTTGGTACATCCTGCAAGTGTCGCAAAAGACATTGCAGCTACTGCTGCGATTGCAGCAATTTTCTTAAATACTCTCATTACTTTCCTCCGTTCCGTTGTCCTGTTTAATCACCATTGACAACTCTCTCTCTTTTTATGAGTTACCGCAAAGCGATTCAATAATTATATCTTGTACATATGCGAATTAATTACTAAATCGTTTTCGTAACTTGATAATACATCAAGTTGTCAAAAAAATCAACCCTTTTTTTATTTTTTTGTGCATTTTTTTATAGCAATTACACTTTTATGTGATAGGCATGTGACAGTAAAATCGCCCAAGTAGGCTATTTTACTAGCTTTTATGGGCGATTTACCGAAAACGTTATTGTATTATTAATGATGTTAATTTATATTCTTAACCGTCTTACCTTCATAAAGCTCTGCATCAATTACTATCTGTTCTATCATTGTAATCCTTGGTCTCTCTATTAATGCAATAAGCTTGGTAGCCGCCTGACTGCCTATCATTTTCGTGTTCTGAACAACAGTAGTCAGCTGTGGTTCCATCTGCCTTGCTATTCTGATACCATCAAATCCGGCTATGGATATGTCCTCAGGGCAGCTCATTCCCAGTGAACGAATAGCATTCATACCGCCAAAGCTTGCATAATCATCAGGATATATAATGCAGGTAGGTGGATTCGGAAGTGCTAACAGCTCGCGTGTAAGTCGTTCTGCCTCTGCAATACTCCTGTACTTGCCTTCAACAGCATATTCCTCCGGAATCTTAACACCGTTTTTCTCAAGTGTTATATAAAAGGCTGAAAGTCTGTTGCTTGTAACTGCAGAATCCTCTCCATATATATAAGCAATCTTTCTATGACCTCTGTCAATTATATATTGAACAAGCTCAGTCATTCCTTTAACATTATTAGAAAGAATGGAAATCGTCTTATTAAATGTATAATCGATTGTAACCACCGGAATGCTGCTTTGCATCAGCTCCATCACCTCAGGGTCATCAAAATCCACGCAGGCTATAACCACTCCGTCAAATCTGCGGAATCTGCTGTGCTCCAGGTATGTCATTGAGTTAAACCTGTTCTTATTAGACATTATGAAGGTAATGTCATAGCCGTTGCTCTCCGCTGTAACCTTAAAGCTGTCAAGAACACTTGAAAAATAATCATGGGTCAAACCACTCATGGCTTTATCCACAAACAGCACACCTATATTGTGACTCTTATTGGTTTTAAGCGCTCTTGCTGAAGAATTAGGTGAATATCCCATCTCCTTGGCAACTTTTCTAATCATTTCTTTTCTTGCAGCACTAACATCATCATGGTCGTTAAGTGCTTTGCTTACTGTTGATATCGACACGCCACACGCTGCCGACACGTCTTTAATAGAAACCATATTCTCTCCCGTTTCCGAATTAATTATTCTTCCTGCTCTGTCTCCTGCTCCACATCATGACTATCATATTTACTAAATATTCTCATATAAATCTTAGTTGTAATTCCCATAACAAATGCAAAACCAAACGCTATCCACATCCAGCCCAGCATTCTAAGCAGAATAGGAAAGATTACGAATAGTGTAATTGGCACCGCCCATATCATCCATATAAGAAGTGTTCTGAATATGTTGCCAATTGCAAGTCTGTATGCATTGAGAAGCTGTGTTGCTATATCCTGTCTATATCGTCCAAGCAGCCTGAAAATATAGGTTGCTTCCATAAGTACTGCCATTGTGCCAACTGCACACAGCACACATATAAGTACATTATAGCCCAGATTGTTCTTATATACACGTAGAAAAGCAAATACAATCATTGAGCCTATGCCCGCAAGAACAATCCATACAAGTGTTGCGTCCAGGAAATTGCTCTTAAAGGACTGAAAAAAGGTAGCTGTTATCTTAACATCTGTCTCCTTCTTAAGCTTGTCACTTACATGCTCTGCTGCCGTTATTGATGCTCCTATGGTAATCACAGGTATGCAGCAGATAAGAAAATATATATTAAGAAGTATCAGGCTTCCCAGTCTGTACATAAACTTTGTAAATGGATTATCTGCATGAAAAATATTACTCATATTATCGCCTTTCCGGTATTTTTATCAGCTTACGATTGTTCGTAATCGTTTTCGTACTTAAAATAATATACCATTTTGAATCAAATTGCAACACGAATTGTATTTTTCTACAATATCTGACACAAAACCCATATTGTTTTTGTGCATTTTTCCGTTTTGATATGTATTATGCATCGAATTTTTTTAATGTCTTGTGTTTTTTATTTCGCTTTGCTATAATAAAAGCGTGTAAATACAAGATTTCGTCGAAAACGATTTCGGTTAGATTTTTAAAGTTTTATAACAGGAGGAACAATTATGAAGTATGGCTACTTTGACGATTCCAACAGAGAATACGTCATCACCACACCCAGGACTCCATTACCATGGATTAACTATCTTGGGTCCAAAGATTTTTTTTCATTAATCTCCAACACCTGCGGCGGGTATACATTCTATAAGGATGCAAAGCTGTTGAGATTAACACGTTATCGCTACAATGATGTACCTAATGATATGAATGGTAAGTATTTCTACATTAACGATAATGGTACAGTATGGAATCCGGGCTGGAAGCCTACCAGAACCGAGCTTGATTCTTATGAATGCAGACATGGTATGGGCTACAGCAGATTTACCTCTTCCAAGAATGGACTTCAGGCCTCTGTGCTTGCTTTCGTTCCAATGAATGACAACTGCGAGATTAATCAGGTAGTACTTACCAACAATTCAGATGACACCAAGAACTTTAAGCTTTTTTCATATGTTGAATGGTGTCTTTGGAATGCAGATGATGATTCACGTAATTTTCAGCGTAATTTAAGTACCGGAGAGGTAGAGATTGAGGATTCAACCATCTACCACAAGACTGAATACAGAGAGAGACGTAATCATTATGCTGTATATTCAGTTAATGCTCCTATAGTAGGTTTCGATACTATAAGAGACAGCTTTATTGGTCTTTACAATGGTGCTGACCATCCTGAAGCTGTATATAACGGAGACTGTACCAATTCAATAGCAAGCGGCTGGTCACCTATTGCAAGCCAGCAGCTTAATATAACACTTAAGCCAGGCGAAAGCAGGTCTTTTGTATTCGTACTTGCTTACATAGAGAATCCGGTTGAGGATAAGTGGGAAGCTCCTAATGTAATCAATAAGGCTCCTGCCAAAGCCCTTCTTGCCAGATATCAGTCAGACGCTGATGTAGAGAGAGCTTTTAATGAGCTTAATTCCTACTGGGATAATCTTTTGTCCAAATATGTTGTTCATTCTACCAATGACAAGGTTAACCGTATGGTTAATATATGGAATCAGTACCAGTGCATGGTAACCTTTAACATGAGCCGTTCTGCTTCATATTATGAATCAGGAATCGGACGTGGAATGGGCTTTAGAGATTCATGTCAGGATCTTTTGGGATTTGTTCACCTTATTCCAGAGAGAGCAAGACAGAGAATTATTGATATAGCCTCCACTCAGTTTGAGGATGGAAGTGCTTATCATCAGTACCAGCCACTTACCAAGAAGGGTAATGCCGATATCGGAAGTGGATTTAACGATGACTCATTATGGCTCATTGCCGGTACAAGCGCTTATATAAAAGAAACTGGCGATATGTCAATTCTTAACGAAATGGTTCCTTATGACAATGACATGTCCAAGGCAACACCACTTATGACACATCTTAAGCGTTCATTTGATTACATTGTTAATCATAAGGGTCCGCATATGCTTCCACTTATTGGACGTGCTGACTGGAATGATTGTCTTAACCTTAACTGCTTTTCAGAGCATCCAGGCGAATCCTTCCAGACCTTTGGTCCATCAGAGGGACCTGTTGCTGAATCTGTATTCATTGCAGGAATGTTTGTTCAATATGGCAAGGAATACTCACAGCTATGCGAGCTTCTTGGAGATACAGCAGAATCTAACAGAGCTCTTGAAGAGGTTGATAAAATGTATGACGCCATTCTTAAGGATGGCTGGGACGGTGAATGGTTCGTAAGAGCCTATGACGCATATAGCCACAAGGTCGGCTCCAAGGAATGTGAAGAGGGTCAGATTTTCATTGAACCACAGGGCTTCTGCGTACTTGCCGGTGTTGGCGTTAAGGAAGGACTTGCTAAGAAGGCTCTTGATTCTGTTAAGGAAAGACTGGACACCAAATACGGCGTTATGATTCTTCAGCCAGCCTATACCAAGTATCATGTTGAGCTTGGAGAGGTTACCTCATATCCACCTGGATACAAGGAGAACGCCGGTATCTTTTGTCATAATAATCCATGGGTATCATGTGCCGAGACTGTTATCGGTCGTGGTGACAGAGCCTTTGAGATATATAAGAAAACATGTCCTGCTTATTGTGAGGATATCAGTGAGATTCACAGAACTGAGCCATATGTATATTCTCAGATGGTTGCCGGACGTGACGCCAAGTTCCATGGCGAAGGCAAGAACAGCTGGTTAACAGGAACTGCTGCATGGACCTTTGTTAACATATCTCAGTATATACTTGGTGTAGCACCTACTCATAAGGGACTTTCCATTAACCCATGCGTACCTGAGGATTTTGGTGATTTTACACTTACAAGAAAGTTCCGTGAAGGAACCTACAACATTACTGTTAAGAATCCTGATAATGTCTCCAAGGGCATCCGCACAATGACTGTGGATGGCACACCTGTTGACGGATGCGTTGTTCCATATGTTGAGGGCAAGACAGAATATAATGTTGAAATAATTATGGGCTAATTACTTTTTTCTTTTTTTCATATTTTACCTTAATAAAGGAGCTGCCGCTTTATACAAGCGGCAGCTCCTTTAATCTATCTTGCGTTTTTATCTCCCATACCCGATACATCTACGTCCTTGTCACCATCTCCGGTTACATTGGCATTGCCATCCCCGTCACTGATATCAATAGAATTACCTCCCATTGTAGGATGCTCCACCGGTTTGGTCTCTTCATCAGGCCATGTATATCCCTCCGGTGTCTCTTGCTCTGTGCCATCTTCAAGTGCCGGAAAGTCCTTAAGCTCCAGACCTCTATGAATCGCTTCCATATACTGAGTCCAGATACTGCATGGATACGAACCGCCGGACAGCCCCTCCACGGTAGCAGGTGTATCACAGCCCACCCAGACTACTGTTGTATAATACCTGGAATATCCTGCAAGCCATCCATCCTTATTATCATTCGTTGTTCCTGACTTGGCCACAATTATCGCATCATCTATTTGAGCCTGCTTAAGAATTCCCTGCTCAACGCCCCATTTCAACATGCCCGTTACCATTCTGGACGCATCCTGAGTATATACCTGGGCATTGGTCTGTGAATTGTCAATAAGAGTCTCACCTCTGGAATTAGTTATTTTGTCTACGCAGGTGGCAATTCTGTACTGTCCATCATTTTCAAGAGCTGCGTATGCAGATGCCAGCTCTACCGGTGTAACTCCATATGTAAATCCACCAATACCTGCCGCAACATTATTATCGTCCATATATATTTTGTCAAAATTCATAGAATGAAGAAAGCTCATTGCATATGAAGGTGTCATCTCATCCATCAGCTTCCATGCGCATACATTAGAGGAATAACCTAATGCCTCTGTAAGCGTAATCGTTCCATGATATGTATTGCCATTGTTCTGTGGTCCGCCGTCAAAAAACTCATCCTCTATAGTCTCGTCAGGTGTATGTCCTGTCATAAGATATGGAGCGTATACCAGCACCGGTTTAATTGACGAACCCGGCTGCCTGTAGCTTTGATATGCCCTGTTCAGTGTATACCCATCATATTCCTGACTCCTGCCGCCCACAATTGCTGTAACATAGCCTGTGCTGTTATCAATACATACTGCCGCCGACTG
This sequence comes from uncultured Butyrivibrio sp., assembly GCA_964441705.1. GTDB lineage: Bacteria > Bacillota > Clostridia > Lachnospirales > Lachnospiraceae > Eshraghiella. The sequence continues at coordinate 7,568 of CAYTWF010000035.1, read as the reverse complement.
CAGCTTATAGATACCTTCGTCATTGGTATCCGTAAATGTGGTAAGATTATTATCAACTGCCTCCTGCAGCAGCGCCTCCTTGTCCATGTCTATTGCTGTATATATCCTGTAGCCGCCTGTAAAAAGAGATTTCTGGTACTCCGAATACCAGGTATCATATACATCCTGATAATTCTGCTGGTCTTCGTCCGACTCAAAGCTATATCTGAATACAAAACCATTGTCCTCCATTAACGCCCTTGTAGCACAGTAAAATACATAGGTTTCAACATAGTTATATCTGCTGTCATCATTAGCATTAATAATAATATCCTCCTCGACTGCCTTGTAATAGTCAAGACTGGATATATCCCCATCTGCATACAGCTGTTTAAGTATTCTATCCCTTCTGTCCATAGCCGCTTTAGGGTGGGCAATTGGGTCATATCTCGAAGGATTATTGGGTATTCCGGCTATAAAGGCAAGCTGTGACAGGCTCAATTCATTGACGTCTTTATCAAAATATCCCTCTGCTGCTGCCTGAACGCCATAGTATCCATTGGCAAAATATATATTATTAATGTAAAATTCCAAAATCTGTTCCTTGCTGAACTTATTTTCCAGTTCAAAGGCAACAAACATCTCCGTTATTTTTCTATTCCAGTTAACATCCTGTGTGAGGAAAATATTCTTGGCAAGCTGCTGTGTTATTGTGCTTGCTCCCTGTTCAATATCATTGTGAGTAACATTGGCAATGGTTGCACGCAGAATGGCTGAAACATCAATTCCATTATGGCTGTAGAAATCCTTGTCCTCCGTATCCACAAATATTGTTTTGAGAATATCCGGTATACTCTCGGAATTAAGATAATACAACTCCTTGATTCCGCTAAAGGAAGTAATCTCATCTCCGTTAATATCGTATACAACGCTTGTTTCTGTCTGTCTAAAGGTATCTGCTGTAATACCGGCAGTTATTTTCAGGGCATTTGAACGCAGCTTTAAAACACGGCCAATGTATACTGCCGCAATGATAAGCAGAATTCCCAGAATAAATACAACTATCATGAGAATTACTTTTCTTTTTTTACGCTTTTTCTTCTTATTCTTAGGAGACAATTCCTTATCTTCTGCCATCGCTACCGTCCTTTATCTCAATTATCTACTATCATGATAATATTTCCGTAGGCTGCTGCCAGGCTGTCCAGCTCTGTCTTGCTGTAAATCTTAGCCGCTCCGGTGGTAAAATCAATCACCGTAACATCCTTATCACTATAAGCATATACAAGCTCATATATGCCTTCACCCGTTTTAACCATTAACGGGCTGTTCTTATTAACATAATACAATGCCTGGTCAATTCTGCAGCCTGTAAGATTAATATAATGTTCGTCTGCAGAAGCATCCTCTTCAATTCCTGCATAAGTAAGCAGTGCTGCAGTTGCAGCTGCTCTTGTATCATCAGAGGCCGTAAAAAGTTCCTCTGAAAGTTTGATAGTATGTGACTTATCCTTATACCTTGTCCATATGGTAACTCCTTTGGCATCAACCACAACGCCCCCAATGTCGTTGGCCGCTGCAATAGCGTTGCCAAGGCTTGTGTTAAAAGAATAAAGTCCGCCATAGCCATATACGTAATATAATTTTGTCTCTGTTGTACTTTCATTAATAATATTAACTACAGAATCAGACACATATTTATATTTGGCCGATGAAGAATTGTACTTGTCGGTGGAGCCACATTTAACCAGCGAAATATAGTTTTCCTTCTGTCTGGTATCAGAGGTTCTTTGAACAAGCTTGATATTCTTGGTTGTATTCTCCTCATTGCTAAGCATCTGGTCGTCACTGGCAGGAACCAGCGCACCATTTTCATCAATAGAAACCCTTTTCATTGATATTTTGGATTCATCAAATTCTGCGCCAACAATATATATTCCATCTGCGGAATATTCTTTTATGGCTTCAAACGAACTATCAGCTACAACCAGCTTATACATTGGATATACCGCACTTCCATCTTCACTGATTCCAATCATATCACTGTGTGCCAATCCGTATACTATATTGCCGTCTATAAATCCTAATGCCTGAATTCTGTCATTGTCCTCAGCCTTTACCTCAAATATGCCTCCGCTTTCCAGATTCAGAACATTAATAACTGAATTATTATAGAAATCCTCTCCGCACTGATACATTAAAAGCTTGCTGGTATCTGACATAATGCATGACTGTTCAATTACGTTGTTCGCTACCAGCATGCATTCCTTGGTTGCATAATCAAGATAATATATTGAATTATCGTAATAGAAGTACAAAATATTGGACTCATTAATATACGCAAGTGCATTAATATTATCGCCGATTATCTCTTTGGTCTGACTCATCGGAATAAATACAAGCTCTTCAGCGAGATTATTCTCATAGCTATAGCTGCATACAGATACTCCCAGCTTTCCTTCGTGAGGACCTCTGTTCATATATCCATATACAAGAAACTCTACGTCTCCTTTATCCTTTACACTTAATATTTCTATATCACTGGCGTCATAATTTTCCCTTATTCCATCAGTTCCGTCCTCTGCAAATGAGAAAATCTGAATAAACCTGTCTTTTGAAGCATTGTAGCTCCATAATGTATTATTATTAACAAAACAGGTAATGCTCCCATTACTGCTGTTCTTCATCTCAACATCCTGGTCGCTGGCAATTCCAAGATATATTTCCTTGCCGGAGGATATTCCATTATCCGGATTAAATACCTGGTCCATCCATCTGTCAAAATTGTAAACATAGGTTACTGTCGCATCTGCCTCATTAATTCTGTAGGCTTCCTTAACATTATAGCTGTATGAATTATCATCATCCGCGGTTGTTATCATGTACTCTGTGGCTAATGATGCCGTCTTCCCCGATATCTCATTAATTGTAACATACATATCAGAGCTTAATGTAGGAGAAAGCTTACCAAATCCCACCTGTGACAGCTTGCAGTGAATATTAACTCTGCCCAGATTGGTATTGTCACCCGTTGAATCAATCTCCAGCTTAGCCATAATATCCTTAAGTGTCTCGTCTGCAAAGGTACTTTTTGCAAAATTCATTACATATTTCAGCTTGGTGTCTACACTTGCATTGTCCATAATAACAATTCTTGTATAATAGGAGATATCTCCATATTCTTCAGAGCTTACTATCACCTTTAGCATATATTCCTGGCCGGTTTCCAGAAGATTCTTAAATTCAAAGGATGTGTCTATTACATCGTTTCTTGCCTGATAGTCTGCAGCTGTAGTTCTTTCTACAAGTGTCTCATCCACAAGGTTTCTCAGCTCATATGAAATACCGGATACCGTACAGCCATACTGTCTAATTGACAGCTTCATAACCCTGTCACTTCCAATAGGTGTCACTGCGCCATGAATAAGTTCCTGGTTAACCCCGCCTGTATAGCCATGGAGATAGTTATATTTAATTCCACTTTCTGATGTCATGTACACAACTGGCAGCCCCGCGGAAGTAAGCGTTGTGGTGCTCTTCTTTAACGCGACCTTGTCAATTGCAAATATATATGTTAATACAGCAGTAGCCACAAATACCATAATGTATACTGCTATTCTTATCTTCGTATTTTTCAAAATTATATCCTCTCTTATAAGGTATTATGTCTTATTTTACAACTGTTTGGGTCAGTAATCAAGGTTGTTCATAGGTGTTGCAAGATATATGACTGTTCTGTTATTAATTTCGTCGTATTCTGCCGCAATGTTAACATTTACCTTCTCCCCAGCTGAAATAATATATTCATCTATTGCAGCCGTATATGCATATATGGTAAAAATATCACTTTCCCTGCTCTGTGCCACTACTCTTGCATCCAGTACTGCAAGCATTTTATCTGCTGCTGCACTTCGTTCACGATAATTCATAGTCCCCTCTGCTTCTCCTCTGAGATTAAGATTAACTCTTCCGTCTATTCCATTGGCGTCAAAAATATCTCTTACCAGCTCCTTATATGAGGCCGCACAGTCAATGCTGTTATACAGCTGTATTCCAACGCTGATATATTGGTGTGCTACATTAACCGTTCCATTCAGTGTCTCGTCAGTTAGTATCCTAATTACTACATTTCCATTTTTAGAGCGTTTCGACAGCGTCATTACATCCTTATTATCTTCCCGAGACGCCTGAATGTCACATGGTCTGCTTATACCAATACATGCTCCAATATTATACAGAAGATTTTCTTTTTCCTCATCCGTCATATGAGTTATTCCATAATCTCCAAAGGCATCAACGCTGGCTGTTATAGTGTCAAACTGTATGCAGCTAAAGGCAGCCTCTATTGTTTCATCTGTTTTTATTTTGGTATCCAAAAGACGGATAGAAGTACATATCCATAAAATCATTGCAATTATTATGCTTATTTTTTTCAAAAAAACACCTCCATAGTGGTTAACTTCACTATTGAAATTATTGCCACTATAAAGGTGTCATAAACATAATTTTTAGTTCTTAAGATTAATTCTGGTAAGTGATCTCTTAAGTGCTGCTTCAGCTCTCTTGATATCAATACCGGATTCTTTACCGCTTATTCTTCGCTCGGCTCTGACTCTGGCTTCCTCGGCTCTATTAATGTCGATTTCATCAGGCCATTCAGCAACCTCGGCTAAAATCATTATTTTATCCTGAGTTATTTTGGCAAAGCCCGAATGAAGGGCGGCTTTTTTGTTCTCCCCATTCTCATGAATTACAAGAATTCCGGGAGCAAGCACTGTTGCAAGTGGAATATGACCAGGATATACGCCCATGTAGCCTTCAGTTGTATTGAATTCTACCATAGATGCGTTACCATGATAGAAGCTTCTATCAGGGCACATTATATCCAGTTCAAACATTTTATCAGCCATAAGCATCCTCCTACTTGCACTTTGCAAGAACGTCTTCTATGCTTCCGCAGTTAAGGAAGTAGCTTTCAGGAATGTCATCATACTTTCCTTCCAGAATCTCCTTAAAGCCCTGTATTGTCTCACTAACAGGTACATACCTTCCATCAAGTCCGGTAAACTGTGTTGCTACGAAGAATGGCTGTGAGAGGAATCTCTGAACCTTTCTTGCCCTGGCAACTACAAGCTTATCATCCTCTGAAAGTTCATCCATACCAAGAATAGCAATGATATCCTGAAGTTCTTTGTATTTCTGAAGAATCTCCTGAACGCCACGGGCTACCTTATAATGCTCTTCGCCTACAATTCTTGGGTCAAGAATTCTTGATGATGAACCAAGTGGGTCAACTGCCGGATATATACCAAGCTCAACAATAGAACGGTCAAGTACTGTTGTTGCATCCAAATGTGCAAAGGTCGTTGCAGGTGCCGGATCAGTAAGGTCATCGGCAGGTACATATACAGCCTGAACAGATGTGATAGAACCATTCTTAGTTGATGTAATTCTCTCCTGAAGAGCACCCATCTCTGTCTGTAATGTAGGCTGGTAACCTACAGCAGATGGCATACGTCCAAGAAGTGCTGAAACCTCTGAACCAGCCTGAGTAAATCTGAAAATATTATCTATGAAAAGAAGTACATCCTTACCACCCTGGTCACGGAAATATTCAGCCATTGTAAGTCCTGTAAGGCCAACTCTCATTCTGGCTCCAGGTGGCTCGTTCATCTGTCCAAATACCATTGTAGTCTTATTAATAACTCCTGATTCCTGCATTTCATAATACAGGTCATTACCTTCACGGGTACGCTCACCAACACCGGTAAATACTGAATATCCACCATGCTCGGTAGCGATATTTCTGATAAGCTCCTGAATAAGTACTGTTTTACCTACTCCGGCTCCACCGAAAAGACCGATTTTACCACCCTTCTGGTATGGGCAGAGAAGGTCGACTACCTTGATACCTGTCTCAAGTATCTCAGTAGAGGTTGACTGCTCAGCAAATGCCGGGGCTTTTCTATGAATTGGAAGATAGGTATCAACCTCAGGTGCCGGTTTATTATCTATGGCATCACCTAATACGTTGAAGATACGTCCTAATGTGTTCTCTCCAACAGGTACTGTAATTGGTGCTCCTGTTGATTCAGCATCCATACCTCTGACAAGTCCATCAGTAGGTCCCATGGCAATACATCTTACTGTATCATCTCCAAGGTGCTGTGCAACCTCAACAACAAGCTTGCCGCCGTCCTTACGGTAGATATTAATTGCTGTATTAATCTCGGGAAGCTGTCCCTCTGCAAATTTAATATCCAGTACGGCACCAATTATCTGAGTGATTTTACCAATATTTTTTTCAGCCATTTTCTCACTCCTTTATAATTAGGATATTGCATTAGCTCCTGCAATAATCTCTGTTAATTCCTGTGTAATAGAACCCTGACGTGCTCTATTATATTTAAGTGACAGGTCACTAATAATATCATCCGCATTGCTTGTAGCATTATCCATCGCTGTCATACGTGCTCCATTTTCACTGGCTACAGCTTCCATAAGAGCTCCATATATAAGGCTGTTGATATATTTTGGAATAATAATATCAAGTGCCTCCTCTTCCTCCGGCTCGTAGGTCATGAGAACTCTGTCATCCTCATCACTGCTTTCAAGTCCTTCTGCATCCTTTGCAGAAAAAGGAAGAAGCTTAACCAGCTTAGGTTCATGCACAACTGTATTCTTGAAGCTTGTGTATGCCAGATATATCTCGCCAATTTCACCTGCTTCAAATGCATTCAGTACGGCACTGCCAATCTCCATGGCATCGGAATACAATGGTTCGTTAATAACCTCTGAGTAGTCGGCTGCAATTGTGTAACCGGTTCTGACAAAGAAATCCCTTCCCTTAGTACCAACCGCATAAATGGTGGCATTGTCTTTGGTAATGCCATTGCCAGTTACAAGCTTGATAATATTGGAATTGTATCCACCAGCCAGACCTCTGTTGGCGGTAATAACAATAACTGCTTTTTTATCAGATGCTCCTGCTTTAAGATAACGATGTTCCACATTACCACTTTTCGCAAGCATTGTAGCAACAGTATTGTACATTGCGTCAAAATAAGGTCTTGCATTCTCTGCCTTGCCTCTTGCTTTCTGCAGCTTTACAGTAGCAACAAGCTTCATGGCCTTTGTAATCTGCTCAGTACTTTGAATGCTTTCTTTACGTCTTTTTATGTCTTTCATTGAAGCCATAAATCATTCACCTCTCTGGCAGTTACTTATTTAAACTGTGCCTTAAACTCATTAATAGCATTAACCAGGGCCTTCTCATTGTCCTCTGTTAACTGCTTAGTGCTCTTAATATCTGCAGGTATCTCTGGATATTTTGTATCAATGAATGTAAACAGTTCTTTTTCAAAATCTGCAATTCTATCAACTTCAACATCAATAAGATATTTCTTAGTAGCTGCATATATTATGATAACCTGATACTCAACAGGCATTGGCTTATACTGAGGCTGCTTAAGAATCTCTTTAAGTCTTTCGCCCTGTGCAAGCTTTTCCTTAGTATCTGCATCAAGCTCTGAACCAAACTGAGGAAATGCTGCAAGTTCTCTGTACTGTGCAAGGTCAACTCGGATAGG
>CAYTWF010000034.1:0-35083 GCA_964441705.1 uncultured Butyrivibrio sp. | reverse complement strand
TTCTGTACGAAAAACAAATCAAAATACTTCTTGACTATTTACCAAATTGCTTCCACATATATTTGAGTTACTTCATTTATAAATGATACATAAATCATAGTACAATGCCTCTAGTGTGTTAAAGTGTCTTTTTTATGTTATGGTATCTTTTTTATATAGTGTTTTTACGTACAGTACAAAGATTTCATTGTAAGTTATCTTTTTATAAAAAAAATCACTGCTCCAGCCGCAAGAACAATAAGTACTGCCACCCCAACAACAATATATCCCCTGTTATCAGTTGCTGCGTCAGTTGATGCTGAAATCGACTCTGTATCCACCTCCGATGTCTTATCCGTTTCATCTGTTGGAAGGTCTACACCACCTCCACCCCAGGTGTCCTCTTCCTCGTCAGGCATGGAATTAACTGCATTCTTGATGCTCTCATAGTAATATACCCTGTCATTGGCGTCTACATTATAAGGCGTAATTCTTGTAAGCTGCTCCTGTGTTCCATTAACCGGAACATCTTCAAGAAACATTATTTGATTCACCTTACCATCCTTCATTACAAGTGCAGCCGGATAATGGATATGTGGAAGTCCACCACATATAACTACCTCTGTGTCAACAGGATAATTTTGCTGTTCAAGCATATTCTTTATTTTTTCCCTATAATCCTCTGCCTTATTATATATAGCTACAATCTGCCATTTTCCAACCTGTTCCTGAATCTTTTGCAATTCCTCTTCCGTGAAAACAGATTCACTTTCTGGTGATACAGGCAGCCCCTTTGAGATATCCACCTCAAAAACATGATTATCTACAGTTACATATAGCACCCACACGTATGCTCCTTCCTGTAAATAACTAATAACATCTGTAGCATCTGACGAATTAACAGCAAAAACATCTGTATCTACATATACCTTAACAGCATCACCAATATTTATATCATAATCAGCTGGTAAAGTATAAAATGAATTAATATGAGTATATATCTCATCCTTCAGCCTGGTTATTTCGTTGAAATCATCACTATTTTCTGACAATGTTTCAACATTCAATTCATTAGTATCTCCCATTGTCCTTATCGGAATGAACATAACAACACATAAAATCAACATAATAATTATCTTTTTTAATTTTACCACCTCCTCTTAATTTAAAATAACATAATATATTTGAGTTACTTCATTTATAAATGATACATAAATCATAGTATAATGTCTCTAGTGTGTTAAAGTGTCTTTTTTATGTTATGGTATCTTTTTTTTACAGGTGTATAAATATGTGAATCTGGTCCACAATTCTTTATACACTAAAGGAGCAGGCTTTCACCTGCTCCTTTAGCGTATATCTATCTTTTATCCATATCCATGTAATCTCTGTATTCCATAATGCTCTTATATGCCGGACGGATTATTTTGTCCACATTAATAAGCTCTTCCATTCTGTGAGCACTTCAGCCAACTATTCTTGCAATTGCAAAAATCGGTGTATAAAGCTCTGTTGGAATATCTAACATGCTGTATACAAATCCGCTGAAGAAATCCACATTGGCACTGACACCCTTATATATATGACAGGAGCCTGAAATAACCTCTGGTGCAATTCTCTCTATCATTGAATACAGTGCGAAATCATCAACATGATTCTTAGCTGTTGCCAGCTGTTCAACAAATGACTTGAAAATTCGCGCTCTTGGGTCTGATATTGAATATACTGCATGACCCATTCCATAGATAAGACCACTCTTGTCAAATGCCTTCTTATCAAGAATCTTCTGAAGATACGCTCTTACCTCATCCTCATCCTTAAGGTCTCTTACGTTAGCCTTAATGTCATCCATCATTCTTACAGCCTTGATATTGGCGCCTCCATGCTTAGGTCCCTTAAGTGACGACAGAGCTGCCGCAACCACTGAATAGGTATCCGAACCAGATGAAGTAACCACTCTTGTTGTAAATGTTGAATTATTGCCGCCGCCGTGCTCCATATGAAGAACGAGTGCTGCATCCAGAACTCTGGCTTCAACATCAGTGTACTTCTTGTCCGGTCTTAGCATCCGCAGAATATTCTCTGCAAAGGATATATTATTGTCGGGCCTGTGAATATACAGACTGTCATCTCTCTCATAATGGTTATATGCCTGATATCCATACACTGCCATCATTGGGAAAACACTTATAAGCATAAGGCACTGTCTTAAAACATTACTAAGTGACAGGTCTGATACATTATTATCATATGATGCAAGAGTAAGCACACTCTTGGTTAATGAATTCATAATGTCACCACTTGGGGCTTTCATAATTACATCTCTTGTAAAATTGGTCGGCAGCTGTCTCTCTGCATTAAGAACATTCTTGAATTCACTAAGCTGTGAATTAGTTGGCAGCTCTCCGAATAAAAGAAGGTATGTAATCTCTTCAAATCCAAATCTGCCCTCAGACTTAAATCCTTTAACCAGGTCAAAAATATTGTATCCTCTATAATACAATTGTCCATCACAGGGAATTATCTTTCCATCCACCTCATCAAGTGATTTAATCATGGAAATTGTGGTAAGTCCAGAAAGAACACCTTTTCCACTCTTGTCTCTGAGTCCTCTCTTGACTCCATATTCATCGTACAGGGATGAGTCTATCTTCTGGCTGTTAACACATTTCTGTGCGTATCTTGCTGTATAATCATCTACTTCGTTACGGTTCATACCGGGCCTCCCTTACCATTTTCTATATTTTCTATGTAGCTGAACTATAATAATAACATAAAAATATGTTCTAAATAACCCACTTAATAAAAATTTAACAATTAATTTATTCCCTGTTCTCTATCTGTGTTACATAATTCTGTGCAAACTCTGCTATTTTCTCTGTCTCTCCCGGTGCAAGCTTAATGCTTTCTATTACGTCCGCTGCCCCCGCAAGCGTACGCAGATTCTCAAGCTCCGGTGCATTCTGTCTGTCTACTCCAATTGAATACAGAAGTACCTTCTGACCTGTAAAATCCACATTCTGCATATATGCCTTTAAAACATTGGCCACACTGCCTGCATATGCTCCGGACCCAAATGCCAGCATATCATAATCTGATAAATCATAATTGATATACGCTGATGGATAGTTAACTGTAACCCTGTAGCCAAGCTCATGGAGCTTATCAGCCAGTGCCATTGTAATATCAGTTGCAGAATTATGCCTTGTCCTCTGATAAAGGATAAGTGCCTTTTTATTCTCATCTCCATTGGCGATGATTTTCTCATCTGGTTTAAGAACCTTAAAGTTCACGTTCATAAGCATTCTCATAATAACTACCCCAATAATTATTATCCCGAGAATAACGCCTACAATAATTAAAAAAATCTTCATGAAATACCTCTCAAAAAATAGTTTACATTTAATTATATACTTTATGCCCACTTTACGCAAGCGCGACATTTGTCATAAAAGATTACCAGATAACACTAAGGGCTGGTATTAAATATCAATACCAGCCCTTATAAAGTGTCAATGCAGTGCCTTTGGCATTACATCATTCTTTTACTAAAATTGTACAGGAAATCGGATTAACTGTTACACTTCCTGATGCAGTTCCAAGAGAGGTTGTACCTGCTGTACCATCCTGAACGTATATTGTCCAGTTTCCCTCTGGAAGTGTTACTGTTGTTGCCTTGCTGCCTGCATTGTATACACCAAAAATTCCATTCTCGCCTTCACATGGTGCAAGCTCATAAGCAATAACACCATCATCAAGTCCTTCGCTAAATGTATAATACTTCTGTGTATCAGTCATCATTGTTAATGATGCATGGGCTTTTCTAAATGCAATAAGTCCTTTATAGTAATTAAATACCTTCATGTAATCTGCATCATTAAGTGTATCCCACTTAATGCTGTTAACTGAATCAGGTGAGCTGTAGCTGTTATTGTTAAAGCTTCCATCATCATTAGTCTTTGTTCTTAACATCTCTTCACCTGCAAGGATGAACGGAACACCCTGTGAGGTATAGACAATAGATGCTGAGAGAAGATTCTGCTTGATTCTGTCCTCAAGGGAATCATCAGGATTTGATGAATTAATCTCATCCCAAAGCGTCATATTGTCATGACATGAAGCATAGTTAATAAGCTGATAAGCTGATGAACTCCATCCGGTCTTACCCATCATAGAATTCTGGATTACTGAAGCTTTACTAAAGTCTCCATTGATATAACCCTTTTCTGTCTCATTGAACACGCTTCCCTTTATTGCATCTCTAATTGAATCATTGAACATTCCAAAGCCTTCAAGGTTACCTGCCTGGCTCTGTACTGCAAGATAAGTATTCTCCTTAGTTGTTAAGGTACTCATGCTCCAGCCCTCACCATAAAGAATAATTGATGGGTCAATCTTGTCAAGTGCAGCTCTTATCTCTTTAATTGTCTCTGTATCAATAAGTCCAACAAGGTCAAATCTAAAGCCGTCAATATGGTACTCTGTTGCCCAATACACAACTGATTCAACAATATATTTTCTTACCATTGAACGCTCTGAGGCAACGTCATTGCCACAGCCTGAACCATTGCTTCCCGGTCTGTAGAAATAATCAGGTACCAGCTTGTTAAAGCAGAAATCTGTGCTGTAGGTATGATTATATACAACATCCATTACTACACTGAGTCCATTATTATGAAGGCCCTCAACCATCTGCTTAAATTCGCTAATTCTTACATCTCCATTATATGGGTCTGTTGAATATGAGCCCTCCGGAACATTGTAGTTCTTAGGATCATAACCCCAGTTAAACTGGTCTGAATCAAGCTTACTCTCGTCAACTGTTGCATAATCATATACAGGATTAAGCTGGATGTGAGTAACTCCAAGCTCCTTTATATGGTCAAGTCCTGTTGCAATTCCATTGGAATTAACAGTTCCGGTCTCTATAAGTCCAAGATATTTACCAACATTTTTAATACCTGAGGATGAATCTGATGATATATCTCTTACATGCACCTCATAAACAGATGCATCTGTATATTCCATTCCTGAATTAGGATTGGAATCCTTATCCCATCCATCCGGATTAGTAGAAGCAAGGTCAATTACCATTGCTCTGTCTCCATTGACACCTACTGCTTTGGCATATGGGTCACAAGCCTCTGACTGTTCCTTACCAAAGGATGCAGTATATGTATAGTAGGTTCCATTAAGATTCTCTTCTACCTTAACTGACCAGGTTCCATTGTCACCGGCAGTCATATCCACTGACTTAATAAGGTCTGACTTGGATGCATCTCCACCCTTGTACAGATTAAGGCTTACAGCGTCAGCTGTAGGTGCCCATACCTTAAAGGTTGTAGCGTCCTTAGACCACTCTGCACCAAGGTCATCTCCATCATAGGTATACTCTTTTTCAAAAGCCTCCATAGAATAGATATCCGGTAATGATACAGGATATTTCAGTGATTCATTAAGAAGAATTGAGTAGGTTCCAAATTCATCTGCCTTAGACTCAAGTGTTAACTTAACAAGCTTCTTATTCTTCTCATCACCATCTGTTGATTTAATTTTAACCTCTTTACCGTCTGCATCAAGTACCTTAATTGTATTCTTGTCTGTCCATTCCTCTGTCAGGAATACAGAAATCACAGTAAAGTCATCTGACATTGATGCTACAGTTACTCCCATTCCAGTCACGCAATCATCTCCAAATACAGTTTCAAATTCTTCCTTTCCGGAAGTAACATATACATCTACCGTTCCTGCAAGAATGGATGATGTATCAATAAATCTGTCTGACTCAACATCTTTTTCTTCCCATTCATTGAGTCTTACAATAAATCCAACGCTTTCTGTTCCTGCTGGGAAGGTTGCAGAACACATAGCGCCCTTATCATCGGTCTCTTTACCGAAATCGCTCTGGGCTCCATCCCCTGTAGTCCAAAACCAGGTATTCCATCCGGCATAATTGCCGTCGTCCCTGAGATAATGCAGGTTAACTGTTATCTCTGTAGGCTTGTTGCCTCCATCTCCGGTTGTCTCGTCTTCTACGCTCTTATTCTTATGGCACCCTGCCATAGATAAGACCATAACAGCCAACAACAGAAGAGCCAAAAGTCTTTTAATCTTCTTCATTTCAGTTTCCTCCTGTTTACCTGATAATTCTAACAAATGACAAAATATTTATAAATATCAGTTTTTCCTGTTTCATGTTGTTTTTTATAGAAATATAAACAGGAGGACAAAAACTATGCTCCTATGCTGTTACCAGTATAGAGCTGGTAATATTTTCCCTTAGCTGCAATCAGCTCGTCATGGGTTCCACGCTCTATTATGCGTCCCTGTTCCAGAACCATAATGCAGTCGCTGTTCTTTACTGTAGATAATCTGTGGGCAATTACAAAGGTGGTTCTGCCATGCATAAGCTTATCCATACCTTCCTGAACAATTTTCTCAGTTCTGGTGTCAATAGAGCTTGTTGCCTCATCCAGAATAAGTACCGGAGGGTCAGCTATTGCTGCTCGTGCTATTGCAAGCAGCTGCCTCTGTCCCTGACTGAGGTTGGCGCCATCGCCCTTAAGCATTGTGTTATATCCGTCTGGAAGTCTTTTAATGAAACCATCTGCATTGGCAAGTCTTGCTGCAGCATACACCTCTTCCTCTGACGCATCCAGCTTACCGTATCTTATATTATCCATTACTGTTCCGGTAAAAAGATGGGTATCCTGAAGAACGATTCCAAGTGAATGTCTCAGGTCATCCTTACATATTTTATTAATATTAATTCCATCGTATCGTATCTTTCCATCCTGAATATCATAGAAACGATTGATAAGATTGGTAATTGTTGTTTTACCCGCACCAGTTGAGCCAACAAATGCAATTTTCTGACCAGGTGTAGCAAAAAGCTTAACATTGTGAAGTACTATTTTATCCTCATTATATCCGAAATCAACATCATCAAATACTACGTCTCCTGTTAACTCAATATAATCTGTTGTGCCTGTATCCTTGTGATAATGCTTCCATGCCCAAAGTCCTGTTCTTGCGTCACTTTCAACAAGACGTCCATTCTTTTTCTCTGCATTAACAAGCGTTACATAGCCCTCATCTGTCTCCGGCTTCTCATCCATAAGTCTGAAAATTCTCTCTCCGCCGGCAAGACCCATGATAATACTGTTCAGCTGCATGCTTATCTGATTAATAGGCATGTTAAGACTCTTGTTAAATATAAGGAAGCTTACAAGCTGTCCAAGAGAAAGTGCAAGCAATCCTGTTGCCCCGTTAATCGCCAGTATTCCGCCTACTATTGCAAGCACAACGTAGCTGAGATTACCCAGCTGTGCATTAATTGGTCCAATAATGTTGGCAAATTTATTGGCGTTGTAGGCACTGTCGTAAAGCTTGTCATTAAGCTGCTTAAAGCCCTGAATATTCTCATCCTCGTGACAGAATACCTGAACTACCTTCTGTCCGTCCATCATTTCTTCAATATATCCGTTAACAGCACCTATATCTCTTTGCTGGGAGATAAAATATTTGCCGCTTAAGCCAGACACCTTCTTGGTAACATACAGCATAACTGCAACAAGCACAAGTGCCAGTGCTGTCATCGGAATACTTATTCTTATCATAAATACAAGTACAAATACTATGGAAATTACGCTGTTAATAAGCTGTGGTATACTCTGGCTTATCATCTGCCTCAGGGTATCAACATCATTGGTGTACATGGACATAATATCTCCATGGGAATGAGTGTCAAAATACTTAACAGGCAGGGTTTCCATGTGAACAAACATATCATCTCTGATATGCTTCATTGTTCCCTGTGCAACATACACCATAAGCTTGGCATTAACATATGTGGAAAGCACGCCTATTCCATAGAATACTGCTACTCTTGATATTGCCTGAAGCAAACCTGAAAAATCAGGGTCAGCAGCCTCAAGCAGCGGAGTAATATATCCGTCAATAAGTGTCTGGGTAAAATTCGTTCCCTGTGCACTGGCAAAGGCTGTTACAATAATACATATGATAACTATAATACAGTGTGGCAGATAATATTTTGCAACACTCTTAATTATTCTTGAAAATATTTTGCCAGGATTGGCAACTGTTGGTTTCATTCCTCTTGGTGCTGGCATTATCTGTCACCTCCTTCTGCTTTATTCTCATCAAAATCACCACCGCCACCGGTCTGTGACTCATATACATCACGATATATTGCATTAGTCTGAAGCAGCTGTTCATGTGTTCCTATTCCGTTGATTCTGCCTTCATCCATTACAATAATTCTATCAGCGTCCATTACACTTGAAATACGCTGTGCAATAATAAGCTTGGTGGTATCAGGAATCTCTGTTATAAGCGCCTTACGAATTCGTGCATCAGTAGCAGTATCAACCGCACTGGTGCTGTCATCCAGAATCAGAATCTTAGGCTTCTTAAGAAGTGCTCTGGCAATACAAAGTCTCTGTTTTTGTCCACCTGATACATTATTACCACCCTGTTCAATGTGTGTATTATACCCATCAGGAAATCTCCCTATGAACTCATCAGCACATGCAAGCTGACAAGCTCTTATACATTCTTCATCAGTGGCATCCTTATCTCCCCATCTAAGATTATCAAGTATCGAACCGGAGAAAAGAACATTTTTCTGAAGAACAACACTGACCTGGTTACGAAGTGTTTCAAGGTCATATACTCTTACATCCTTGCCGCCAACCATTACACTGCCCTCAGTTACATCATAAAGTCTGCTGATAAGGTTAACCAGACTGGTCTTGGCACTTCCTGTGCCACCTATAATACCAATAGTCTCTCCGCCTTTAATATTAAGATTAATATCCGACAGTGCATATTCCATGCTTGTCTTCTTATATCTGAAATTAACATGGTCAAATACTATACTTCCATCTGTAACCTCATAATCAGGCTCATCCGGATTGGTAATATCTGCCTGCTCCCTAAGAACCTCTGTAATACGCTCTGCACTTGCCATACTCATGGAAATCATTACAAATACCATGGAAAGCATCATAAGGCTCATAAGAATATTCATGCAGTATGCCAGAAGACTTGTAAGATTACCGGTGGAAAGTATAGCTTCATGGCTTCCTACTATCATCCGGGCTCCCATCCAGCTAATCAGCAGAATACAGCCATATACAGCAAACTGCATGGCAGGTGATGTGTACACAAGAACATTCTCAGCCTTTACAAGCATTTTATATATATTGTTACTGGATTTTTTGAATTTGTCCTTCTCGAAATCCTCTCTTACATACGCCTTAACTACACGGATTGCAGATACGTTCTCCTGTACGCTGGCATTAAGCTCATCATATTTTGGAAACGCCTGCTTGAAATATTTATTGGCGGCCCTCATAACAAGGAAAAGAATTCCACCAAGAAAAATAACTGCTATAAGATATACAGTAGCAATCTTTGCATTAATATAATATGCCATTGCCATTGCGCATATAAGGCTGGCAGGAGCTCTCATACACATACGCAGAATCATCTGATATGCATTCTGTACATTAGTTACATCTGTTGTAAGACGGGTAACCAGACCTGCCGTGCTGTATTTATCAATATTGGAAAAAGAATATCTCTGTATATTGGAAAACATTCCTTCCCTGAGGTTATGTGCAAAGCCGGCTGATGCCTTAGCTCCATACTTGCCTCCCATTAATCCTGCGAAAAGTCCAATTGCTGCTGCAACCAGCATAAATGCACCTACAATACATATATGTCTGATACTGGACTTTTTAACGCCGTCATCAATTATTGAGGTCATCATATACGGAATCAGTGTCTCCATAACAACCTCCAGCAGCATAAAAAGCGGCGTTGCAACTGATGCTCTTTTATACTGTTTAATATATGCTCCAAGTGTTCTAAGCATGATGTTCCTCCTTGCATTCTCTCAGATTATCTGTCATCTTATTGATAATCCCTCTGAACATTGTCTTCTCTTCATCTGTTATTCCCTGCTCCATATCCATATGCAGTCTGTCAATTACCTGTATGGTCTTCAGATGCATATTAATTCCCTCATCAGTAAGTGTCAGCTTCTTAAGTCTTGCATCTGACTCCACCGACTGCCGGTACACATATCCCTTCTTCTCCATAAGCTTGATTATAGATGTTACTGTGGACTTGGTTATTCCAAAATGCTGCTCTATATCCCTCTGAAATATATCCCTGTCTCTATTCCTGTACAGGTATCCCATTATATAGCCATGCATAATAGTAACCTCATCAAATCCTGCTTGTGCCATTCTGCAGTATATGTGATGCTTTACAATGTTGTTAAGCTTCTTACAGGCAAATCCCAATGCTATTGGCTCTTCCATTCAGACTCCTTTCTGCTATCATATAAGTTAATTAAGTATCATGTGAAACTGTTGGATGTCAAACAGTTCGCTATCAAACTATTTTATTACAAAAAATAAATTTGTCAATAGTGAATTGATAATGTTATTATAAAGGAATAAAAGCAATAAAGGAGACGCACATGAATATAGCTTATTTTACATGGAATGAAGTAACCGGACCTGACATAACTGACACTCTGCAGGCAATGGGACACAGTGTTGCTGTATTCAGGCATCCTGTCACTGACTATAATCTGGACCCTTCATTATGTGAATACCTTGACACAATGAAGGCATATGAATCAGACTGCATATTCTCCTGCGACTACCTTCCTGTGCTGTCAGACTATGCCCAGAATCACAATATTATATATATCAGCTGGGTATATGACTGCCCTCACTATACACTTCTGTCCAGAACTATATATAATTCTGTTAACAGAATACATGTATTTGACCGTAACCAGTATAATGAGCTGGTCTCTTATGGCTGCACCAACGTGTATCATCAGCCGCTGGCTGTGAATCCACATAGAATTAATTCCATTACAGGCTATGATGGCTGCAACGGTTCAATATCATATACCGATGACGTGACCTTTATAGGAAGTCTGTATACCCAGTCACAATATGACCAAATCAAGTATCTTCCAGACAATATTAAAGGCTTTCTGGACGGAATAATTGCTTCACAGTCACAGCTGAGCGGAATTACACTGTCCTCAAGAATAATTACAGATGAACTTCTTAATGAAATCTCCAGTTACGTGCAATTCGACCTTGGAAGCTCATACCTTGCACACTATCGCCAGATTATATGCGGAATGATTGATTCCAAGGCGTCTTCTCTTATGCGAATCAGAGTTCTTAATGAACTTGCTGCAGCCTACAGGCTGTCATTATACACAGCCTCAGATTACAATCTGATTCCTGACAGTGAATATAAGGGCTGTGTATCCTATTCCACCCAAATGCCATTAGTATTTAACCGCAGCAGGATTAACATTAATATGTCACTAAGCTCCATTGTATCGGGTATACCACTTCGGGCTCTTGATATTATGGCTGCCGGAGGCTTTCTTATCTCTACAATGTCAGAGGAGCTTAATGAAAGCTTCATTAATGGTAAGGACTGTATCATATGCTCCTGTCCTGACGAGCTGGTGTATTACACCGGCTACTACCTGAATAATGATAAGGAACGTGCTGCAATTGCTCACAATGGCTGGCTTAAAACAGCAGATGCCTTCTCTTACGAGAAGGCACTTACTGCAATTCTTGCTTCCATATAGCATATGTTAATTCATATATTCAATATAATCTTCTTCATTGGCAAATAGCATATATGAACCATTAACATATCCCATATATCCTGCTTCTGTATTATAACCTTTCATAAAGAACTCCTTTCGGTGCATTACTTCCTGTTTCTGAAGTAATCATACCAAAAGGAGTGTCCCATAATACGTGCTTTACTTTAGTCTGCCATAGAACCACCAGTGTCCGAAGCCCTGAAGCTCGCTGCCAATCTTCTCAGGTGCCATTCCACTTATAAGCTCTGTATACTCTATATCATCATTAAGAATATCTGTGTTCTGATATACCGGAGCACTTCCAAAATTAAAATACGCTATAAGCTCTGCATTGTTAATCTCTCTTTTAATTCCAAGCACCTGGGAGTTACCTGTTTCAAAGGTGTATGCAAGTGCATCAGTTGAGAATACCTCATGCTCTCCTCGTATTTTTTCCAGCCTGTTAAGCCCGTTAAATATTTTTTGGGCAGCTGGTGTCTTAGTGCGCTCCCATGGAAATTTACCACGATGAAGATATCTGCTGTCCTGACATTTATATGAATTTTCCTTGTAGCTGTAATCATTTTCCTGACCTATCTCATCACCACTGTACAGCATTGGAATTCCACTTTGTGTAAAGAGATACGCATGAAGCATTAAAATACATTCTATTGCCACCCTCGTCTTGCTCTCGTTACGCTCATACAAAGCCTCCTCAAGACCACATAATGACGCAGTTGTTCCACACAGACGTGCATCCCCAAGACGCGGGTCATCGTTATACAGCTCGCCTCTTGAAGGACTGCCATACCATTTACCTGTAAAATAATCATTCAGGAATTTTTTATGTGCTACCTCTTCTGTTCCAAACCATTTCATCCATTCATAGTCAAGTCCCCAGCCAATATCATCATGACATCTGAGATAATTAAGGAATACATAATCCTTCGGAAGAGCAAATACCTGGTCAAGCTGTCTTTTAAGCAGTCCCACATCTCTTGTAGCAATGGTATTCCAGGTGCTGGCCATAGTTGTTACATTATACAGCATATGGCACTCCGGCTTTTCAAGTGTTCCAAAATACGGAATAACCTTAGCAGGCTCCATTACAACCTCTCCAAGCAAAAGAACTCCCGGACATACAATCTCACTTACCAGTCTCATCATTCTTACCAGAGTATGTACCTGTGGAAGATTACGGCAGCTTGTATTAAGCTCCTTCCATATATATGGAACAGCATCAAGTCTGATAATATCAATACCACAATTGGCAAGAAAAAGCATATTGGTTACCATATCATTAAACACAACGCAATTGGCATAATTCAAATCCCACTGATACTGATAAAAGGTAGTCATTACAACCTGTTTGCAGTCATCAAACCAGGTAAAATTACCAGGCGCAGTTGTTGGAAATACCTGTGGCACTGTTTTCTCATATTCATTTGGAATATCCCAGTTATCATAGAAAAAATATCTCTTTCTGGCTTCCATATCACCTGCTCTGGCAGCCTTTGCCCATGCATGCTCCTCACTTGTATGATTCATTACAAAATCGAGGCAGCAGTTAATTCCCTCTTCATGGCATTTTGAGGTAAGATGAACTAAATCATCAATAGTACCAAGCTCCGGCTGAACCTTTCTAAAATCAGCAATAGCATAACCACCATCATCCTTGCCCTTTGGGCTTTCCATCAGTGGCATAAGATGCAGATAATTAACACCACAGGATTTGATATAGTCTATTTTATCCTCCACACCCTTGAGCGTATCAGCAAATGCATCTGTATACATCATCATTCCAAGAATGTCATTGCCCTTATACCAGTCCTGATTCTTCTCACGAATACGGTCTGACCTCTTTAATGCAGCATTACGTTCACTATAATATTCAAACATGGCATTGCAAAGCCATTCAAGTCCCTGAACATTATCGTGATATATTTCACAATACAGCCACTTCAGCTCATCATATCTTGCATTAAATCTCTTTTTGAATTCAGGATTCCATTTGCTTTTATCTATCATAGCTTAATACCTCTCTTCTCAATCAGTTCGTATATCTCCTGCTCCTTTGGCATAACACGCAATGCACCTTTTCTTGTGGTAATTATTGACGCAGCTGCATTGGCAATAACAAGCATCTTATGAAGGTCCGCCGCATCCAGCTTATCAAGTCCTCTTTCAAGTACATAATTAAGAACACATGCACAAAAGGTATCTCCGGCTCCTGTTGTCTCTATCGTAGCATCCTGAAGCAATGGCTGCTCCTCTACGCATTGTTCTGCATAATATGCTCTGCTGCCTTCTTTTCCCATGGACAAAAGAATTAATGGAATATTATATCTGTTTTGAAGCTGCTTAATACCCTTGTCATAATCCTCCCTGCCTGTGAACCATACCAGCTCATTATCTGATATTTTCAGAATGTCACATACCGACATTCCATATTCAATCTGTTCATGTGCCTCCTCAAGAGATGTCCACAGAGGCTCTCTGAGATTTGGGTCAAAAGAAATAATACAGCCGGCTTTTTGCGCAGCAGCAACAGCCTTATGAGTTGCCGCTCTTACACCATCATGTGTAAGTGAAAGAGAACCGAAATGAAATATTGTTGAATTCTCTATAATATCAGTTCTAACATCTGCCTCACTCAGACAGATATCAGCTCCAGGATTACGGTAGAAGGAAAAGTCTCTATCCCCGTCTTCACTTGTATGGACGAATGCCAGAGTTGTATGAACCTCTTTATCAAGCAAAAGATTGTCAGTATTAATTCCTGTTCCTGCAACAACCTCTTTCAGATGTCTTCCAAGGAAATCATCTCCAACCTTTCCGATAAATGCAGTTCTTTTTCCAAAGCGTGCCAGCATAGCAAGAACATTGCATGGTGCCCCGCCGGGATTAGCCTCAAACATGAAATTTCCCTGTGTACTAAGCCCATTCTGGGTAAAATCAATTAATAATTCTCCAAGTGCTGTTACATCGAATTTTCTCTCTGACATTTGCCATCATCTCCAATCATCTATTCTACTGAAATCATTTTCTCCATTACTGTTGTCTGTCCTGTCTTTAATACATTGCAGACATTATAATCGTCACTGTTGGTAACAAGTACGGCTGTTGTAGTGCTGTAGCCTGCAGCCTTTATTTTATCAATATCAAAGGTAATCAGCTTCTGTCCGGCCTTAACCTCATCGCCATCCTTAACATGCATTTCAAAGCCGTCACCCTTCATGTTAACAGTATCAATACCAACATGAATAAGTATCTCCATATCTGCCGGACCGGTAATGCCTATTGCATGGCGACTGTCCACAGTTGATGAGATAACACCATCAACAGGAGCGACCACTACTCCCTCTGAAGGCTCAATTCCTACTCCATCTCCAAGTATTCCCTGTGCAAAGGTTTCATCAGGAATACTTTCTCTTGCAATAATATTACCTGCAACAGGTGCAAAAATAATATTTTCTTTGCCTGTAGTCTCAAGCTCTGCATTCTCAGTCTTAACCGGTTCTGTCACAGTGTCAGGAATATCAGCTTTTGCTTTAATATCAGTAACTTTTTCTTCCTTCCACATTATCCAGGTAAGTGCAAAGCTTATTATGAATGATACTCCCAAAACTATTGCATACTGAACTGTATAATCCATTGTTATAAGGAATCCAGGAATTCCGGTTACACCATAGGAGGTAGCTCCAATGTGGAAAAGTGAACCAAGCAATGCTCCAACTGCTCCACCAATCATTCCACATATAAGTGGTTTAACAAAACGAAGGTTAACACCAAAAATAGCTGGTTCTGTAATACCAAGTGCTGCTGAAAGTGCTGAAGGAATTGCAATTGCCTTTGTCTTGGCATTCTTAGCCTTGAGACCAACTGCAAGACAGGCTGCACCCTGTGCAAAGTTAGCCGCCGAGGCAATTACCATCCAGGTATTAAGTCCGCCTGCCTCTGAAAGCATTCCCGCCTCAATTACATTGTACATATGATGAATTCCGCATACAACTGTAAGTGGATATAACGCACCCATTGCCATTGAGCCAACTCCATAGCCTACAGATATAAGCCATTTTGCAAAATGGAGTATGTAGGTCTCTGCCATAGCAAACACTGGACCAATAATTCCAAGTGTTAAAAATCCTGTAACAAGTACTGTAACAAGTGGTGTAACAAATAAATCAATCATTTCAGGCACATGCTTGTGAAGCCATTTTTCCAGCTGACACATAAGCCATACTGCAATAATTACCGGAATTACATGTCCCTGATAGCCAACCTGTCTGATAGGAAGTATGTTAAAAAGATGCCATACTGGAATTTCAGATGCTGCCATTCCTGATACTGACCATGCATTAATCAAATTCGGATGAATCATTATCATACCAATTACTGCACCAAGAAAAATATTACCACCAAATACTCTTGCTGCTGATACTGCAATTAATATAGGAAGAAATGTAAATGCTGTGTTAGCAAACAAATCCAGAATTCCATACCAGTCGCTCGTGGAGAAGGATGGAATTGCTTTACCAAGAGCCTCCACTATACCCATCATAAGTCCTGACGCAACGATTGCCGGAAGAATTGGAACGAACACGTCTCCCAGAGCTTTAATCATTCTTTTAAAGAATGGCTGCTTAGCTGCCGCAGCTGCCTTAACCTCTTCCTTAGTTGCAGCGCTCATACCACTGACTGCAAGAAATTCATCATATACCTTATTAACTGTACCTGTACCAATAATCAGCTGAAGCTGACCGTTGCTGTTAAACACTCCCTTAACTCCATCAATATCCTCCAGCTTCTTCATGTCGATTTTGCTGTTATCGACTGTAACCAGTCTGAGTCTGGTTGCACAATGAGCTGCACTTACCAGATTCTTACGTCCACCAAGATTGTCAAAAATCTCTTTTGCACATTTTCCATAATCCAATGCCATAGCTTTCTCCTTTTCCTGTTATCAGATAAGTCCATTTCTGTAAAATGACTTATATATACCATTATCAGTTACTGATTCACATATCTCGTCTGCCTTGTTCTTCAGGGCTTCACTTCCGTTACTCATACACACACTGTATCCGGCGGCCTCCATCATTTCCAGGTCATTCATGCTGTCACCATATGCCACGCTGTCCTCAATTGGAATACCAAGGTGCTCACATACCATATTCACCGCTCGTCCCTTATCATAATCACGTCTGATTATCTCTCCGTTGATTATACCAAATCTGTCCTGCTCCTGAATAACAAAATGCAAATTCTTCTGGTAGCAGCTACGAATATCTTCAAGCTGTTCAATATTCGTCATCATAATAATTATTTTGTATACAGGCTGATTGCTGTATGCACTCATAGGCTGAATGTTAAGTGAACCCTCTATCTGCCTTCTCCATCTTAACAATTCGCTATTGCTTCCTTCCTGGGCATGAGCCTCAAGAAATTCCTTAAAGCCTTCATCTGTATACGCCCCATCAAAGCACTCAATTGTTGTAAATATTCCCTTACCATGAAGTCTTTCGATTAATTCATTCTTCTGTTCGTTATCCATTGGACAATCATATATGACCTCTTTACCAGCTCTTACATATGCCCCTGAGCTCGCTATCACACCATCAAAATTGTACTTAAGTAATGGTGAAAGCATATTATAATTGCGGCCTGTACACAGATACACCAGATTACCCTTTTCCTGTGTCCTTCTTATCGCCTCAACAGCCTTATCCGGTGGGACATTGCTTCCGGCCTCTGTAAGAGTTCCATCAATATCCAGAAAAACAATTCTCCTTCCCGTCTTAATCGCCTCCCTTTCATTAGTTGTCTGTTGTGTGATATCGATTTCACATTTGATTTAAAAAAATATGCTTAAAACATTTATATCAAGCATTTGTTTGTGTGATATCGATTTCACATTTCATATTTATATTATAATAATGTATCCTCTTGGTGTAAAGTGTTATTATTAACAATAATGCAGAATATTTTTTGTATATTCTGCACAATTATTAATATATTCAATTACCTGCTGATTCCTTAATAACAAGCTCGTAGCCCATCTTAAGCCCTCTGCATATAGCCTGACTGTCCTCAATATGTTCAAGCAGAAGTCTTGCTGCCTCCTGTCCGCTTGTCTTATAGTGAAAATGAACTGATGTAAGGCTTGGACTGATTACATTTCCTATTGAGGAATCTCCCATTCCCGCAAGCCTGACCTGACCCGGAATCAATATTTTGTTCTCTGACAGATACTTAAATGCACCTACAGCAATGGAATCAGTGGCACAAAGCACACCATCCAGCGATGGATTCAGCTCATACAGCCTCTTCATCTGCTCATATCCTGCACTGATTGAAAAGCCTGCCTCAACTACATTCCTGTCAGACAGCTCATAACCGCTCTCCTGCATTGCAGCCTCAAAGCCCTGTCTTCTGTTTTGTCCAACCGCCTCATCACTTTGAGTAACTCCAATGTAGCATGGATTCTTACTGCTATTAACTATAAGCCTGGCGATATCATGAGCCGCTGCATAATCATTCTGATATACACAGGAAAATCCCTTAATATGCTGCCCAAGAACTACTACAGGAACCTTCATCTGTTCAAGTAGCTTTCTGTGTTTTGCCGTAATAATGGTTGCAATAAAAATTATTCCATCCACATAATTATCCTGAAAAATTCTGAGGTAGTTGAGCTCCTCTTCAGTGTTGTTACCGGTATTGGCAAGCAGCAGCTGATATCCCTTTGCAGATAATATCTCACTGATGCCTGCCGTCATCCTGCTTATTGATTCAGAATTAATCTTAGGAAGAACAACTCCTACCATTTTTGTTTTTTTGGTTCGTAATATCTGTGCCTGTACAGATGGCTGGTATCCTGTTCTATCAATAACCTCTTTAATTTTAGCTTTTTTCTCGTCACTGATGTATCCATTATTAAGATAACGGGATACCGCCGCTCTTGATACTCCTGCAAGCTCTGCTATTTCACTGATATTCATAAATTCTCCTAATTCATCGGTGCAATATTTTTAAACTGTGCCTGATATAATTCATAGTAGGCGCCCTTTTTAGCCATAAGCTCTTCATGGTTACCTGCCTCAAGGATTCCTCCCGCATCAATTACAAATATCTTATCTGCATTCTTGATGGTTGAAAGTCTATGTGCAATGACAAACGAGGTTCTTCCCTTAAGAAGTGATTCAATACCCTGCTGTACAAGAATCTCTGTATGTGTGTCAATACTTGAGGTAGCTTCATCAAGAATAAGAATCTCCGGGTCAGATACCATCGTTCTTGCAAATGCAAGGAGCTGTCTCTGTCCAATTGAAAGTCTTGCGCCTCGCTCGCTTATCTCAGTATCATATCCGTTCTCCAGCTGCTCAATGAATTCATGAGCATGAACTGCCTTTGCAGCAGCTATCATCTCCTCATCAGTTGCCTCCAGACGTCCATACTTGATATTCTCCTTAATTGTCCCTGAGAACAGGAAGTTCTCCTGAGTCATAACACCCATCTGCTTACGAAGACTCTTAAGTGTAACATCCTGCAGGTCATGCTCATCTACAAGGACTCTGCCCTCTGTTGCATTATAGAAACGGCTGATAAGATTAACAATAGTTGTTTTACCTGCTCCTGTTGGTCCAACCAGTGCAACTGTCTCACCAGGGTTAATTGTAAAATTAACGTCATGAAGTACATAGGTCTCCGGCTCATCAGGATATGCAAAAGATACATGGTCAAAATTAACCTTGCCGCTTATCTGCGGAAGCTCATATGCATCCTCTTTGTCTGCAACCTCAGCCTCCGTATCAAGAATATCGAATACTCTTTCTGCTGCTGAAATATTGGTTACAAGCTTATTATAATACGCTGCCAGGTTCCTTATAGGACCCCAGAACATTGATAGATATATTGCAAATGCTGTAAAGGTACCAACTCCAACTGTACCAACTCCAAGAACCTTAATTCCAATAAAGTATAAAAGAAATGTTCCAATTCCCCATGATATTTCAATTGTAGGGCTGAATGCATCTGCAACAATAACTGCATCCTTAAAAGCCTTCCTGTGTTCATCAACCAGGTCTGAAAATTCCTGCTGGGATTCCTTCTCAGCAGTAAAGCTCTGAACAATTCCAATTCCGGAGAAATCCTCATGTACAAATGCTGATATGTTAGAAGATTTTTTTCTAAGTACCTGCCATCTCTTATGGGCAAGTATCTCTGCTACGTACATTCCCAATATTATTATAGGAAGTGCTGCAACAGCTGACAGCGTCAGCCATGGGTTAACAACAAGCATCATAATTACCACAACAATTACTGTAAGCATATCCGGAAGCAGCTGTGTAACTGTGCTCTGAATAACCTCCTTAAGTGAATTAACATCACCTATTACTCTTGCAAGTATCTTACCTGTTGGTCTGCTGTCAAAAAAGCTGAAGCTCAATGTCTGTATATGTGAATACAGCTCATCTCTTATCTCCAACAGCACATTGTTAGATACCTTGGCCATTGTTTTCATCCAGAACTTGGAGCTAAGCATATAGATTATGCTGATTGCCAGTGATATCGCTACCACAATTATAAGTCCGTTCCAGTCCTTACCCTTAATGTCCACATCAATTGCTCTCTGTAACAAAAGAGGATTTACAATTGATATACCAAGTGATAAAAACATACAGCACAGTACAAGAACTATCTGTTTTTTGTAATTTAACATATATTTGAAAAGACGAAGAATGACCTGAATTTTTACACTGTCCTTCTGTTCTTCATCCTGTCTTACTGAATTTACTGACATATAAGGTCCTCCTTTCCCATAACCTCAAGTGCTTTATGGTAATCTCCATACTGAGCCTCATAGGTTGAATAATATAAGCCCTTTGCTGCAAGGAGCTCCTCATGGGTTCCTCTCTCAGCAATATGTCCATGGTCAAGTATAATTATCTCATCTGCATTTCTTACTGATGAGATTCTATGAGCAATTATAATCTTGCTCATATCCTTTCTTGCTGCAAGCTCCTGCTGAATCTCATATTCAGTCTCCATATCAAGAGCTGAGGTTGAGTCATCCATAATGAGTATCTGTGCATCCTTGACAAGTGCTCTCGCAATACTAAGACGCTGCTTCTGTCCACCTGAAAGGCCAACACCTCTCTCTCCAATAACTGTATCATAGCCATCATTAAGCTTATCAACAAATTCAGAGGCATGAGCAGTAGAAACCGCATTCTTAACCATATCATCTGTCATGTGTGCTCTGTCTCCCAGCTTGATATTTTCCTTAATTGTATCTGAGAAAAGGAATACATCCTGAGTAACAACTGAGGTACAGCCTCTGACTGCCCCCAGTGTAAGCTCACGCACATCATTTCCGTCGATTGTGATACTTCCCTCATCTACATCATAGAAACGGCCAATCAGATTAACAATTGTACTTTTGCCTGCTCCTGTCATACCCATTATACCAAGAGTTCTTCCCTTAGTCAGTGAAAAAGAAATATCATCCAGAATTTTTTGCTCATGCATTGAGAAGGAAACATGGTTGAATGCAAGGTTACCCTCAATTTGCTCAGGTGTAACTGCCTCGGCAGCATTATCAATGTCAGGCTTCTCCGCAAGTATTTTGTTAATCTTCTTATTAGATGCAAATGCAGCCGCAATTGCATTGGTCAGCCATCCAAGATTCTCCATCGGCCATACAATGTTATTGGCATACTGTATAAACGCCGTAAGCAGGCCAAGGGATATGTTTCCCTTGATAACCGAATATCCGCCTACAAGCAGAACTCCAAGCTGCATAACCTTAGGGATAAAAGACATATCCGGGTCGAACTTTGCCATAATTGTAGCCTGCTCGACGTTAAGGTCTGAATATTTCCTGTTGTTCTTACGGAACTTCTCCATCTCATAGTCTTCTCTTGCAAAGGACTTAACAGTTCTCACACCTGAGAGGTTCTCCTGAACAACAGTATTCAAAACTGCATTCTGCTCACTGATATTGTCATATACCTTATCGAGCTTTCTCTCCAGTCTGATAGCCATAAATCCTAGAAGCGGAAGTGCCACAAGCGGAATAATACTAAGCTGCCAGTTAAGTCTTACCATACAGACAATTACACCTATAAGGTAAAAGGTTGCTTCTATTGTAAGCATTCCGACAAATCCGAACAGGTCCCATAATCTGTCAACATCATCCTTTACTCTGGCCATTAATTCACCTGTATTATTACGGTCAAAATAACCTCTTGACAATGTCTGAATATGATTGAACAGATTCTTTCTGGAAGCACTTGCTACACGGCTTCCCGATATATCACTTGTGAATTCCTTAACATACTGTGATACTGCTCTTCCAAGACCTACTATCAGGATGCATATCAAATCCTTACGAAGTATTGCCATATCTCCACCCATTATTACGTCATCAACAATTGACATTGTAATAAGAGGGAACCACACATCCAGTCCAACGCTGATTATAAGTGCGGTCATTGCTATAATGTATCTCCACCAGTTTTTTAAGGCATAACGTGCCAGTGGATTCTTGTTCTTTTTCTGCGTCTTCATTACATATCTCTCCTAAATCTTCTAGTCCGGTCTGTATATAAGCCCCAGCTCCTCACAGACCACCTTCATGTTCTCGTCAAATTTCAGTCCGGCTTCCTCCATCCATTGAGTAAATACCTCACGATGTACCTGTCTCCAATATTCCAGAGAACGGTCTCCTTCGCCTTCCTTATATGCATGCTCAGCTGTTACCTCATTAAATGGAACAACATAAACCTTCGTTGTCCTTACCACACCAAGTGCATTATCCTTACTGTCAAGAATTATATTATATAATCCTTCCTTAGGAAGCTCCTCACCATCCACCTCATACAATGGATACGCCGAAGCAGTTGCCGTCTTAATTCCTCTCATTGTAAGGTCCGCCAGCTTATCAGCTACACTTCCAAATGCCCACGCATCATATGTATCAGCGTCTATACCAGTTCTTCCCTTAAACTCTTCCCAAAGCTCCTGTGCTGTCAATATTCATCATCCTTTCTTGTCTCCTCGTCATATTTAAATGAAAAAAAACCCCTGAATATAAAAATTCCACAGTCAATACAGACTGCGGTCCATTCATATCCAGAGGCTTAGTTATCAAACCAATAGCTTATAAATATACGACGAGGCAGGCTGCATTGTACTTGTTATTAAATTTCTCATTAATTAATAAAAACATAGGTCCTACCTCCTTTTCTTATTATCACTTTACCGTGACGTCTTTTTATAGGCTACTCCTATATCCATATTTTGTCAACCACTTTTATGTTTTTTATTTAAAAAATTCAGGCAGAAAATATACCTTCCTGCCTGAATACAATTATCTCTATTTGCCTCTTGTGGATATGTTATAGGTTGACTGCGACAGTAGATGCGAGCCGGTATTACTTCCGTCCAGATAACCAAAATCTCCAATGTTCTCAGCAGACAGATAAAATCCATCTACATATCTGCCCTCCAATGACTTCAGCACATCCTGACCCAGAAGGAAATAACAGGTCGCACTGTTAACATCATCATTAGTTACATCAATAAAATACCATGCACCATCTATATTAACCTCATTCCATGCATGTGTTGTGCTAAGTACAATATTGCACTGAATACCCATTGCATCAAGCATAAGCTGGTAGGCCTTAACATATCCCTCACATACACAGCTTCCCTCAACAAGAGCTCCATATGCCGTATGTGCATAGGTACCCGTTCCATCGTACCTGGCAATACTGCACAGATAATCATGTGCCGCCTTAACCTTATCATATGCTGTGCCTTTAAATCCGCTGACAATATTCTGTACAAGCTGATTCACCCTGGCTGTCTGCTCAGCCGTCTGATAGGAATAGTAATATATAGCATATACACTGTGACTGTCCTTATTGGTAACAACATCCTGAATCTTACGAATCATGAACAACGACACACCATTACAATAATAGGTCTGATAATCCATTCCAAGCACATTGTAAAGGTAGGAATCTCTCGTATATACATTACGCGCAGTTGGCGAAGTGTCTGCAGCATTTTTGTACCTATTCATATCAGCAGCTATATCATCAAAAAGTCCATTCTCTGTAATAATATATTTCACAGCCTTAGTACTGCTCATGGAATCAAGAACTGAAGCAGCATAAGAGCTTAGCTCCTCTATACTGCTAATATTCTTATAGCCATTACTGATAAACCATGAATAATAATCATAATCCAGATTATCAATCCTTACAGATGTAAAGGAAAAACTTTCCTGAACAAGTGTTGACGAATTACCGTCCTCCACAGGCTGCGTAACTGTTCCGCTTCCACCTGTTGTTGTGCCTGGTTCGCTTGTCTGCGCCTGCGTAGTACCAGCTGTCTGCTTGTCCGTCTCACCAGCTGTACTCTCAGTCTGCACCTGTGTATCAATAATAGTCTCAGTAGTCTCACTATCTGATGATGTCTTATCGTCCACAGTAACCCGCTCTCCAGAACTATGATATTCACTGGTAGCAGACAGCGAAGTATCATTATCTATATCAGAGCCACCGTTCCTTCCAGTTATTCTTCTTATGTTAATAGTCAACACTATGACCACAACAAGAAAAACTGCAGCACCAGCAGTTATAATCCATTTTCTATTTTTCATCTATGTAAACCTCAAGGGAATATTCAAAATCATTTGCAAAAAGTTACAAAATCCTTATACTATTGTAGTATAGCATCACGTTAAAGTGTATGCTATAGGAAAAATATAACAATTTTAATAGAAAAAAGAAGGTTTATATATGAAAAAAGTCGATTTACATGTACATTCCACAGCGTCTGATGGCTCTTTTACACCAACACAGCTTGTTATTGCGGCTCATAAGGCTGACCTGGCTGCCTTTGCATTAACTGACCATGACACTGTAGCAGGAATTCCGGAAGCACTTGCTGCCGGGGCTCAATACGGCGTTGAGGTGATTCCAGGAATTGAGATTAGCACCGGCTATAAAGACAAAGAAATACACATTGTGGGGCTGTGTCTTAATTATACTGACAGAAATTTTCTCAATTCAATTGGTAATGAAGTAAAGCGCCGTGAAAATCGTAATATTAAAATGGTAGAGCTGTTTAATGAGAATGGTTTTCCTGTTACCATTGATATTCTGAAGGAAATGTTCCCTGACAGTGTTATTACCCGAGCCCATTTTGCATCATATATGGTTAAAATGGGTTATGTTAAAACTGTTAAAGAGGCCTTTGATAAGTATCTTGGCGATGGAATGCCACTGTATGCATCCAGGGATAAAAAAAGTCCTCAGGAGGCCATTGACATAATCAGACAGGCCGGAGGAGTATCCGTTCTTGCACACCCACTTCTCTATCATCTGACAAATGGTGAGCTTTCCCAGCTTTGTCACGAGCTTAAAGCTGCAGGGCTTGTTGGTATAGAATCCATGTATTCCACCTATAAGGGCTTTGACGAGCTTACGGTAAGAAGTCTTGCCCATGAATGTGACCTGCTGGAATCCGGTGGTTCTGACTTCCATGGTGCAAATAAACCCCATATCCAGCTGGGTACCGGAATGGGGTCATTAATGATATCATATGATTATCTGGACAAGCTCAAAAAAGCTGCTGCCCATAATAAGTAATTTAGTCGCGGCCAGGTTTAACTGCAGGAGTGAACACTCTTGTGTTCCTGGTCTCTTCTTTTACCCTGGCTGCTGCGATTGCTTCTTCACAAAATACCTTCTGAGCAGTTATTTTTTTGGCTGAACCACGATTGCGCTTAGAATATGCACCCTCGCTGTCAAGGAATCTGCTCTTGGTATTATCTGCAAGCTGCACATCCAGAACATGTCTTACCTCTTCCTTAAGTTTTTTGTTCTCTACAGGGAAAAGTATCTCAACTCGTCTGTCCAGATTACGAGGCATCCAGTCACAGCTGCCCATGTATATCTCCTCATTACCATCATTACCGAAGCAGAATATTCTGCTGTGCTCCAGATAGGTTCCTACTATGGAACGAACCTCAATATTCTCACTTACATCCTTGATACCAGGCTTAAGGCAGCATATACCTCTGATAATAAGTCTAATCCTAACACCGGCGGCTGAAGCATCATAGAGAGCCTCAATGATTTTTTTATCACAAAGAGAATTCATCTTGGCGATAATGTAAGCATCCTTACCCGCAATTGCATTATCACGCTCACGGTTAATCATATACAGGAAGCGGTCTCTTAACCAGATTGGCGCAAGTGACAGCTTATTCCATCCAAGTGGTTCTGAATAGCCTGACAGCATGTTGAATACTGCTGTTGCATCCTCTCCAATTGCCTGACTGCAGGTAAACATACCTATATCTGTATATAGCTTGGCTGTTGAATCATTATAATTACCTGTTCCAAGGTGAACATATCTCTTAATTCCATCCTCTTCCTTACGAACAACAAGTGTTATTTTACAGTGTGTTTTAAGACCAACAAGACCATATATTACATGACAGCCCGCCTGCTCAAGCTTACGCGCCCATATAATATTGTTCTCCTCATCAAATCTGGCTTTAAGCTCAACAAGTACTGATACCTGCTTGCCATTCTCAGCTGCTTTGGCAAGAGAAGCAATAATTGGTGAGTTACCGCTTACACGATACAGGGTCTGCTTAATTGCAAGTACCTTAGGGTCTGAGGCTGCCTGTCTTACGAAATCCACTACCGGGTCAAAGGTTTGGTACGGATGCTGCATAAGAATATCGCCATTCTTAATCTCATCAAATATACAGCCCTCAGGAGAAATCCCAGGTACAGGCTGTGGTGTGTATTTCGGTTCCTTAAGACTGTCAAAACCATCCAGACCATACAGCTTCATAAGGAAGGTTAAGTCCAGTGGCCCATTAATCTCATATATTGCACTATCGCCTATTCTTAATTCCTTCTTAAGAATCTTAAGAAGTCTTTTATCCATCTTCTCATGAATCTCAAGTCTGATTGCCTCTCCCCACTGGCGTTTCTTAATCTGCTTCTCAATCTCAGCAAGCAGGTCTGATGCATCATCCTCTTCAATGTCCAAATCAGCATTACGCATAATTCTATAAGGACACATGGCAACTATATCATAATTAAGGAAAAGCTTATCCATAAATTCCTCAATAATGTTCTCCAACAGAATAACATATCTCATACCATCGCCACCCGGAATCTCAACAAATCTTCTAATTCCCTGAGGCACCTGCACGGTTGCAAATTCCAGTTCGTCATTCTTATTCTTTTTCTTAAGAAGTGCAGCAATATTTAATGACTTGTTGCGGATAAGCGGAAATGGTCTTGATGAATCCACTGCCATTGGAGTAAGCACTGGATATACATCCTCCATAAAATATCTGCTGCAAAATGCCTGCTGTGTCTCGTTAAGGTCCGCAAAGGAGCTTACAATTGTAAGTCCATTAGCCTTAAGCTGCGGCACAAGTGACTTATTATAGGTGTTGTACTGCACATCTACAAATTCATGGGTCCTGCTGTTGATGGCATCAATCTGCTCCTGAGGCTTCATACCTGCAATATCTTTTTTATCATATCCGGCATTAACCATATCCTTAAGAGATGCCACACGTATCATAAAGAACTCATCATAATTAGATGCCGTGATACTGAGGAATTTCAGTCTTTCAAATAATGGATTCTGTTTATCCCTGGCCTCTGCCAGAACTCTTGCATTAAATTCTATCCATGACAATTCCCTGTTAAAAAAATATGCCGGTCTGTATTCTTTATTCTCTGCCATATTACTGTCTCCTTATAATATATACTTCCATTGTTCATGCTGTTGTCTACATACGCTTCTGAACTATTACCGGACGCAGTCCAAATACCTCTTCAAATAAGGTTTTTTTATCACATACCGCACCTCGCTCAATGGTAATATCCTCATAGGTTCTGGTAGTAATCTCAAATTCACGGTCACGCATTCTGTACTGGGTATCGCGAAATTTCTGCTTGTGACCTCTGTCAAGAGTATTAATAAGTCTCGTGATAGCAGTGAGCTTGGATATAATCAGATAGGTATCATCATCAAATACCGCCAGTCCATTGTCCTCATTGAATTTGATTGTCGTATATTTCACAATGTTGGCAACCATCTCTCTTTCAAGATGGGACAATCCTATAATCTCTGTTGACATTATTATGTTGTACGAACATTCCGAAGGATGCGTCATACTTATATACTGTCCACAGTCATGAAGTATGCAGGCAATCTGAAGGAGCAGACGCTCTCTTTTTCCAAGACCATGAACCTTCCTGATTGTGTCAAAAATACTGACTGCGTTCTTTTCCATGAATTTGATGTGTTCCTTGTTCCAGGAATAACGCTTGGATATATTCTTGGCAGCTGCCAGAATATCCGCATTGAAATCATGCTCAAAAGGAACATACCTTGTCTCTTTTCTCGCATATTCAGCAGCTATTCCGTCACATAATCTCACTCCCGGCACCCATAGTGTAGTGGCTGCGGTAGCATCAAGAATCTTCTTATATATCATTGCACTTGGAAGAATCAGCTCCGCCTGTTCCTTAGATACGCCCAGACTTCTCGTTGCGTTATCCATAAAATACAGACTGTGATATATCTCCAAAAATCTTTCCCTGGAAATATATTCAGGAGTATCTGTATTACCTGCGCCAAGTCTTTTAATAATCCAGTTAATACTGTCGCCTACTGCAATAAGACATTCAATCTTTCGGTCTTTAATAAACAGATGCTTAAGAGCCTCAATATCTGTATCAATATATTCCTCCATAAGCTCAAGATTGTCTGATGGGCTTTCTGAAACATGGTCGAGAACCTCATATACTCTTAATGCTCCAAGTGCTACATTCTGCGTTGTAATAAGTGAGCCATTATCAAATAATGATACCTGGGCACTGCCCGAACCCACATCAGCCATTGCCATACCCTTCTCTATAAGAGAATTAAAGGTATCCTCCCTTGAGGCAACTGCCTCATATATTAAAAGACGCTGTTCTGAATTACTAAGTACCTCAACTATAAGTCCTGTTTTAACACGAATTCTGTCAATTATACTTCTGGCATTCTTCGCCTCTCTAATTGCACTTGTAGCACAGGCTCTGTAGCCCTTCACGCCATAGGTCTTCATGATATTGCCAAAATCATACAATACATCGCACAGCTCATCTACCAGCTCATAGCTGATATAATGGTCATTATAGGTATCCTTACCTAATGCAATAATGTGTCTTACATGGTCAATCTGAGATATTCCTCGAGGTGATATCTCATAAATTACCATCTCAACCTCATATGAGCCAACATCTATTGCCGCAAACAAAGTAGCTGCCATAATATATTCCTCCTCAATCTGATATCAGATTAATAATTGCCAAGTAGCTTCAAAGAATTGGATTCCTCTGAAATTCCCCTTAATGCGTTACGTACCCCTGCATCCTCAAGATTGCCGTCAAAGTCCACATAGAATCTGAATTCCCAATTATGCTCAGGAATTGGTCTTGATTCAATCTTAGTCATATTCAGGCTGTTAAACATTATATGTGATAAAGCATTGTACAGGCTTCCTGACCTATGCTGTATCTCAAAGCATATACTCACCTTAGAGGCATTGCGTACAAACGCCCTCCTGCTGCTGACTATTACAAATCTTGTTGTATTAGCATCTGCCGAATTAATTCCCTCTTCAAGAATCTCCAGTCCATACTCAGCTGCACAGTTGGCAGAACCAATTGCCGCCTGTGCAGGGTCCTTATCCTGTGCAATCTTCTGGGCACTCATTGCTGTATTAAGGTACTGCTTCTGCTCCCAGTCCTTATGTCCCTCAAGATATCTGCCACACTGCATCAGCCCCTGTGGGTGAGAATACACCTTCTTAATCTGATTAATATCCGTTCCCGGAAGTGCCAGCAGGCAGTGATTAATCTTAACAAAGGTCTCTGCCACAATATAATTGTTATATTCATCCAACAGGTCATATGTATCGCTAACCATTCCTGCTGATGAATTGTCTATTGGAATTACCGCATAGTCAGCCTGCTTGCTGCTTACCAGCTCCATAGCCTCCCTAAAGGTATTCACATTAACATTGTCTACATCTCTGCCAAAATAATTAAGCATAGCCTCATGGCTGTACGCCCCTGGAACTCCCTGATATGCTACCCTTATATTCTTAACAGGTATCGCATCCATCACCTCATAAGGTTCAAGCTTAGAGTCGGTTCCACGCTGTTCAAGCTTACTGTACTGCAGCTTGCGGCTCATTGCCATAATCTGCGTAAAAAGCTCACCAATACACTTGGCATTAAAGCTGTTATCTGCGCAGGCTGTCAGACTGTCTATCTTCTGAGCTTCACGCTCCTTATCAAACACCGCCTTGCCTGTAGCCATCTTATAATCTGCAACATTGGAGGCTACCTCCATTCGTCTCTGAAACAGACTGACTATCTGAGCATCTATCGTATCAATCTCTTTTCTTGACTCCTGTAAATCAACAAACATCTCTGTCTCCTATCTGTACTTCCTTATATAATAAGGGATAATTAATATTATAGAGTATTATACCACAGATATTACCATTGCAATATATAGAAAATGTATATTCTGTCTAAAATCCATGTAAAATAATACGTCTGTATTTCATATTATGCTTGAAAAAAAAGGCATTTTATCCGATAATATATAAAGCTATAGATATACAAAAACTGATAACGAGGTTACCTGATGAAGAAAGCCATACGGTTCATTATTCCAATTACAATTGTCCTGATAATTGCTGGTCTTGCAATTGCCAATTATATGTCCAAAAGAATATCCAAGAATCCTTCAGATGCCATGGGCAATACCCCAGGCAATCTCTACAGTGGCGGCATGTTCTGTGAGAATGATGGAACTATATATTTTGCCAATCCATATGATGGAGGCAAGCTATACTCAATGACCTCCGACTGCGAGGATATTACTTACCTATCAGATGACCACGTGTCATATATCAATTCTTATGGTAAATACCTGTATTACATTAAGAATGACAGTGAATATTCCACCTCAAGCTCTGTTATTTTCAGAGGACAGCTTTATGGTGTAATGAGATGCAGGCTTAATGGAAGCCACAGTGAAGCATTATTTTCCAATTACTGTACCGACCTTGCCCTTACAGGCAATACACTTGTATACAATGCCAATCGTAATTCACAGCTTGTAACCTACTCCTGCCAGATAACAGGTAAGGATGAAAAGGTTGTATATCAGGGTGATGTAGACAACGCCGGCACGATTAATGGAACCACCTATTATTCAGCCAGTCTGGATAACCACTGTGTATATACCCTGGATACGGCAAGTGGCAGTAACTCACTGTATATGGATGGCAATACATACATGGCATGTGTAATAGATAATATTCTTTATTATATTGACCTTGATAATAATTATGCACTCACAACAGTTAACCTTGCCACTTATGCAAGAACTGTTCTTACAACAGACCGCTGTATTTCATACAACGTATATAATAACGTGATTTTTTATCAGAGTGAGAATACAGCTTCAGACCACAGATTAATGAGAATGAATATAGATGGTTCTAACCCAACCACTATAATTAATGGAGATGCAACCTCAATCAGCTGCACCTCCAGATATACATTTTTCCAATTATACGGTTCAGATACGCTCTACAGAGTTCAGACAGAGGCCGGAACTACTGTGGAGACATTTTTCATACAGGCAGATAAATAGCTATACAGGGATTAACTCTATTGTTATGAAAGGAGTCTCTATGAAAAAAATACTTATCACCATTATTTTTAACATCATTCTTCTGGCGGTTGCCACATATCTTGCAGTTAACTCCAGTCCTATGTATTGGCTGCTTGCTCTCGCCTGCCCAATATCAATATTCTGCCACATATACCTGGCACACAGGAATAAGGATTAGTCGCTCATTCCGGCCAGATAATTAACGAACTGCTGGGCTGTACGGCCTGATATTCCACCATGACTTAATTCCCACTTGTTAGCCTCGGTCTTAAGCTCTGCATCGGACATTGTAATACCCTGTCGTCTTGCAAGACTGATAACAATATCGTAATACTCATTAGGTGATGGCTTGGAAAAGTTAATTGTAACACCAAATCTATTAACCAGTGACAGCTTCTCCTCAACTGTATCTGAGTGATGTCTGTCCTGCTCATGCTCCATGTCGTTACGGTCATTCCAGCTTTCTTTAATAAGGTGTCTTCTATTGGAGGTGGCATAGATAAGAATATTCTCAGGCTTAGTCTCCACACCGCCTTCAATTACAGCCTTAAGGAACTTATATTCAATCTCAAATTCCTCAAAGGATAAATCGTCCATATAGATTATAAACCTGTAATTACGATTCTTAATATCAGCAATTACTGTTGACAGGTCCTTAAACTGATGCTTGTATATCTCTATCATTCTAAGTCCCTGGTCATAATACTGATTAACTATTGCCTTAATGCTTGTTGACTTACCGGTGCCGCTGTCACCAAAGAGCAGACAGTTATTAGCCTTTCTGCCCTGAACAAAGGCTTCTGTGTTATCTACAAGCTTCTTTTTCTGAATCTCATA
This sequence comes from uncultured Butyrivibrio sp., assembly GCA_964441705.1. Lineage (GTDB taxonomy): Bacteria > Bacillota > Clostridia > Lachnospirales > Lachnospiraceae > Eshraghiella. Next base: position 2,805 of record CAYTWF010000034.1, on the reverse strand, counting down.
GCCCACAAGGTCATCCAGCATAACCTTATCCATATTATTGATAGGCTTGAATTCAATTCCACCAGCAGGCTTCTCTGCAATTCTAAAGGCCTTATTAAGTCCAAACATTCCAACTCCGTAATCCTTGTAAAATCCGGTTACAACATCAAAAAATTCCTTTTCGTCTGCTGCCGACTCCAGTTTTTTGCTTAATGCCCTTACCTTCTCGCTTACATTCTTATTATACATAAGCTCCTTCTTGGTAATTGCATGATAGTTGCAAAGCATTGTAAAACAGTTAATATTAAGGTCTTTTTCTATTCCGGTAAAGTCATAATCAAACAGTTCCTTAAAGATTCTTAAATCATTCTGTACAAGCTCGTTAACAGTTCCCTGGCTTGCTCCAACCTTTTCACAGGTCATACTGAATGGATTCTCACTCATCATCAGGAAAAAAGTAAGATAATTATGCCATAGATTATCGTCAAAGCCATAATCCGTTGCAACCTTAAGAAGGTGCTTAATCTGAACATTAATATCTCTGACAAGCTCCATTTTATCGTAATCACCTTTATCATAACGGTGGAACAGCTCGCCCATCTGAAAAAGGATTTCGTTCTTATCCAAATCTCCGTACATTAATAATTGTGATATCTGCTGATACATTGGTTCAATCTCCTAACCTGTTGTTTTTCTACCTATTCTATACGCTTAAGCTTCTGTAGTCAACAGGCTGTACACATATGTATCCTGCCACAAAGGCTTTCCATTTTCATCCTTTTTAAAATACACATTTTTCTTAAAATACGCTTCTCTTGCAAAGCCCAGATTCTCCAGCAATGACCATGAACATATATTAAGCGGATTACATTCAGCAAATATTCTATGCACTCCATTATCAAAACCATTCTTAATTACTGCCATTGCTGCTTCTCGAGCATAGCCCTTTCGCTGATAATTCTTATTAACTATATACCCCATCTCTCTTGCATCAAAATCCTGCCTGCCATAGTAGATGTTGCCGATAACCTTTCCACTCTCCTTAAGCTCCATAGCATAGAATTCATCACTTCCTACACGATACTTCATATGCTCGTGTCCATTCTCATAGGTTATTCCCGGGTATGCCTCAAATTCATCGGCCTCTCTCTGAGAAAGGAATTCATATAAATCATCATAATCCTCCTCACGAAATGCACGTAATATTAATCTTGGTGTTTCAATTATTTTTTCGCTCATAAGTACTTGTCCTTTCAATTTATTCTATCCAAAATGTTCCCTCTATGTACGGCTTAAGACCTATCGAATAATAGAACTGCTGGTCAGAACCTACAAGTGCATATCCTGCCCCCTGTGCCTTAACCCTTCTTAAACCTTCCAAAACAGCCTCTTTTCCAAGTCCCATGCCTCGATAATCTGGATCCGTGCATACTGGTTCAATAATGGCAAATTCACTGTCCCTGTCGTACCACATGCCACAATGGGCAACGTAATGCCCATCCGGTGCTTTTACTGATAATTTAAGGCTAAGGTCAACATATTTTCTTTCATATGCACTCTCTGCTTCCTTCTGATCAGTCTCTCCAAATGAGTATGTCTCCTCGCCGTTGTCACGATTAAATCCTCTAAACAGACAATGCAGATAATTATCATAATCCCGTTCATCCTCTAATGTTACTATGGTAAATCCCTCTTTAAGACAGCTGTCCGGAATTACATTGTTAAGGTCATATCTGGCAGTTTTCTCATTATCCTCTAATGGATGAAAACCCATCATCTCTGCCGCCTTCTTAAGATTATCATTGAAATTGTCTATAAACAGGCGGAAATCCGGATTAACTGTATTAACCATATTTTCACGGGCATAGCTAATCATATCCTTGTAAAGATATTCATATCCTGACTGCGCAATAAGAAAAACATCATCCAGTGATGTATCATATAAAGCTGTTGCAACAATTGTATTATTATCTTCCCATATCCCGATTCTGTTAAGGAACTGTTCCTCAAGATATGGCCTATGTGTTATCATCCAATCAAATCTTGCATAACTGTATGCCTCACTTTTACATGCAACCAGAAATTCGTGAATTCTGCAGTAATCCTGAGAAATCCCATATCCACCAGTAAATCTGCGTAATATCATACTCTATTCCCCCATTATACTTATTTGTTCATGTTATTCCATGCTTCTTCATCAAAAAGCCTGTCCTTATAATAATACTTCCTGTCCTCATCTGTTATTGTACGAATTACCTTACATGGATTTCCGGCTGCAATTGACCAGTCCGGAATATCCTTTGTAACAACACTGCCGGCTCCTATAACAACATTATTTCCTATATGTACACCAGGACAGATAACAGTATTGCCACCAATCCAGCAATTATCTCCGATAGTAACTTCAATTCCGTACTCATATGCGCTGTTTCTTGAATCAGGATGAACCGGATGTCCCGCTGTATAGATTGCGACATTAGGTGCCATCTGACAATTATCTCCAATTACAACCTTGGCAACATCGAGGATTGTACAATTGTAGTTAGCAAAAAAATTCTTTCCCACTTCAATATGACTACCATAATCACAGTAAAATGGCGGATTAATAAATGCTCCATCAGATTTTCCCAAAAGCTCCTTTGTAATCTTTCCAAGCAGCTCAAAATCTGAGCGGTCAGCAGTATTTAATCTCTGAGTTAAAACTCTTGCCCTTTTCTGTTCCTCAAATACCTTTTCATCAGAAATATATGGCATCCCCATATCTCTTCTTGTAAACTGTACCCCAAGTCAAGGACACAATAGAATAGAGTTCCTACCTAAGTGTTT
>CAYTWF010000033.1:0-35624 GCA_964441705.1 uncultured Butyrivibrio sp. | reverse complement strand
TAAGTTTATCTTACATCAGTCTGAAGGTTTACACAAACTTTGGGACACTCTCGAACATATGTCGGCTGAATCTATCTCTTTTGAATTTAATACAAATAATCAGTTGGAAACAGAAGATTTGTTACCTGCTTTGTATATACCGTATCCTGCCGCAGCAGGTATCAGAACTGCCATTGCAGTTCCAATTACTATCGGACCGCTTATTAATGCAGCACTAACATCAACTCCACCTACCTCAAAACTACTCATTTATTAACTACACACCTTTCGTCATAAGTGTTTATTAATCATAAAAAGCAAAATCCCTCCGCCTTTTATTATTGTTCCATTCTATGTTTCTTTATTTTTTCTACATTTTTAACAAATTCCTCATATTTCATTTCCAATTCAACTGGCATATCTGGATCATGAATCCATTGTCCACTTTCATCAACACTAATATACTTTTTTATTTCTTCTGGTGGCATAATAATCATAGCTTCATCTCCTTTTGTGATACATACTCGTTATATTTCTCATATACCTTTGTAGCTAACCTTCTAGGTTTCTTTGACGTTTCACATTCACTAATTGCTTCAGCGAAAAATTCTCCAAAATCACTGGCCCCATAAACGCTTAATTCTTTTCCTATATCTCTTGGTAAAATTCCAAGTTCTTTTATTGAATCATTGCACATACTAACTGCTATTGCATTTCTTTGAAATTTTTCAGCCAACACATCATAATTAGTTTTTGATGTATCTCCAAATTCTATATTTTCATCAGCAGCAATCATCTTAAGATGCATCACATGTGCCATTTCATGTTTCATAACACCATCTAATCCCTTGCCCGCAAACCAGCGCTCGCCTTTAAAATTTTCCGTTTCCATATCAATTATTTTAAGTTCCAAATTTGGCTTTGAAAACATTTTTTCATTTAATATTATTTCAGATGTTAATCCTTTTTCTGTCATTATTGGTCCTGAACATGCATACACCTCATCACTTAATTTTTTTGTACGAATACTACCAATGCATCCCTGTATTTCCGGATGATTATTGAGCATACTTTCTACCGATTTTGAAATTTTATTCTGCCATATTTCTTTTACACCATGTAAATCAACACTTTCTATACCTATTTCACGAAATTTATCTTCTATTTCAGGCATAGTTTCTATTACATTTTTATTAAAAAACAAACCCTTTGTACTTTCAAATTCCTTTTCGTTCTTTTCCTGCCTTTCAGGCATAAACGAATCTACAAAACTATTCTCCGAAAATTTATTCATAGTTTATCCTTTTTTACAAGGAAGGAGGATTTAAACAAAAATCCTCCTTCAAAGTTATTTTATGTAGTATAACTAATCATCAGTATCATGATGACCACACCCTTCATAGTCTGGCTCAATATATGCCTTAAGCCATTCGCAATATACTTTTGAACCACTTGTATCATTGGTATCTAAATATTTACAATCATAACAAGGTCCTTCTACACCATATGCCATGTAATCTCATCTCCTCTCTATCAGAAATGAAAAAATCACTCTAACAACGACTGAAAAACTGAGTAAACTGCTTCATGCCAAGCCATCTCCTGCTCATATGGTTCCGCATCTGGTGGCACTCCAACCATTGCTCTCATTTTTGCTTTAAGATTCCCACCCGTACCGTTTACGGCTTCCTCATAATTATTTCTATCACTGAATGCCTTACTACTACCTACAAAAAAGAATCTAATTCCATCGGGATATATAACATATAATTGATTACAATAACTTTGAGGTGGATCTGGATGTCTAATTTCCACCGCTTTAAAAGTAGCCTTATTAAATAGTCCCATGGATATCTCTAAAGATGACTCTCTAATGCTTGCAGGAATATCATTCTCATCACAAAGAGATTTCATATTATCAATAATTATTTCGGGTGTAACATTACTCATATCATTAAAGCTTATTGGTTCCGCAAACTCTTGTCCCAAATCTTTAATAAATTTGTTTTGGATATAATCTGCCATTGGTAAACCCTTTCTTTTTTTAATATGTGTGCAAAAAATGCACACATATCATCAGTTAGTGATCCTGTCCATATCTTGATTTTACACAATGACCACCATCACAGGAAGAACGGTCGCTGGAATTACTGTTGACCTTTACTGATACTTCCATTTTTTTAACTTCTGGTTTTGAATATTTCATATTGACACCTCCTATCTGCCTTTTCATTTATTTAAAGAAGCTTCTTTTATAGCTTCCTCAAATGTCAGTTCGCCACTATAAAACTTTCTTCTCACTTCAGCTGGCAAGCAAACCTCTTCCGGACGTTTCTGAGCATCCCCATACAAAAAATCCATTTCAGCTGGACAGACATCACAAAAATATCTAGATTTACATTTTTTGCATTTATAAGCTTCACAAGCCTTCTTTTCAGAATACTGTCTAAATTCATTCCAAATATAATTAAACGGATATTCTAACAGGCTTTTACCCTTGTGTCTCAACTTCATGCATGGTAACATATTGCCTTTGTAATCTATGACAAAACTATTTAATGCAACATTACATGCATACACGTACTCACACTGTTGTAATTCATCTATTGCCTTCAAATCCATTTCACCAAGCTTTCTTTCACCATTAGATATTTGTTCAAAATAATTAGTAAATTCGTATCTTAAGCTAACCTCTAACGGTACCTGATAATTTTTAGGACAATTATTTTTATCAATAGTTGGTGTGATTTCAAAAGAATACACAAACTGTATTCCTATCTCACCAGCAAGCTTTTCCATTCCATTAATTTCATTCAAATTCAACTTAAGAATTGGACTTTTTAATGAAACTCGAATCCCCGCATCAACCATTTTTTTACAATTACAAATAACTTTTGAAAACATATTTCTAACCCTGGTAACTTTATAATATGTTTCTTCATTATCTCCATATAATGATACATCTACCAATAATGGCGGATATTCCTTTAACAATTCTATAATGTCATCAGTAATTAAAGAGGCATTGGTAAATAATTCAACAAGAAACCCTTTTCTTTTTGCATATAAATATATATCTTTAAAGTCTTTTCTAGTAAGTATCTCTCCACCTGTTAACGTCAAGAAAATTATTCCCGCATCATATAAGGTATCTATTATATAAATAATTTGCTCATATGATAAGCAATCCTCAATGTGATTTTCTTGTAAATAACAATGAATACAATTCATATTACAATTTGATGTCAATTCCATTAAAACAGAAAATGGCTTTCGTTCAGTAACCCATTGTTCTCTTTTTGTTGAGTTAAAATTAAGAATTTCCAAATGAAACTTTTCATTAATTTCTTCCATTTTCAACAATATAACCTTCCTCTTTTAAATTGTTTAAAAATTCCAATATATCTAATATCAAAACCTTAATGTCTATGGCATTACCGGTTTCTTCATGAAGCATATCTGCAATTTGTTCAACAGAAGAGCATATTGACATTGCGTTCCAAATATAATATCCAGTCTCATTTATCTCATATAAAAAACATTTATCATCATTATACTTTTGTTTGATATCTATCAAGAAATATGTATCATGAATTTTACGTGCAACTACATTATCATTTCTACGAAGCATAATATATCCTTTCAAAAAACATCTAGTAATGTGTAATACATTTTTAGTACTTCATTACTACTTCTGTATTAATATATCAAACCAACAGTTGCAAAATAATAAAATGTCATTATTTGCGTGTTTTATGTAATTTTCCGCATAAAAATACTGCATATAACCATTGCTAATCTGATTACATGCAGTACCTATGTTAACCTGAATACATTCTCTGTATTGGCTATATATAATATTGTTCCTCGAGGTAGATGTTCCTCTTTATCCTTAATCAGCCTTCTTCCATCCTTAAGATATGTTCCATTTCTGGAATAATCTGTTACAGCATATTCCTCCGTCTCCGGTATATATTTAATTAAGCAATGACGCCTGCTTATATTAGGTGAACTAATTACAAGATTAACCCCTTCATAAGACCTTCCAACAATCACGTCCTCACCAGTATGAATATCAATAACCGCGCCTGAATACATCCCTTTAAGACATTCTATACAACCTTCCCTCTCAATTTCTGCCGTTGCATCAAATTTCATAACTGACGCCTCCTACGATTGCTTCTCTTCATCCAATAACCTACTGATTATTTTATCATCCGGAGTAACTGGATTAATTGTATCTGAATTAATAAGCATTGTCACATTATCCTCAGTAGGATTTTTGCTGTTTATTACCTTAGTTATGTCTTTCATATTTAGACAATGGGGGCAATTTTTATATTTCTCGCTGTCATAATAATGTCCTTTGTTACACTTTATTACATTCATATCAATCTCCATTTGTTCTTTTTAAAATGAAATCACTTCTTCCGATTCTAAATACATCATTCGTTGTGAGAACTGATGCTTTCTCCATTAACACACTATTAATATACGTTAATGAACCTGCTGTCGGAATAAGTGTACATACATCATTATCATATACTATTGAACAATGATTGTCACGTGTTATCTGAATATCATCTACAACACACACATCCATAAGATATCCTGTTCCGATTCTGTTAATACCTTTATGCAATTTGTACTTGGTTCCAAGATTATCTCCGAAAACACATTCTATACAGTACTCACATTCTGACTCGTTATTTCTACTACAAAAAGGACACGCTTTATACTTGTCCAAATCATAATAATGACCCTTATCACATTTAATTAAATTCATAAAAATTCCTCCGTTTATATCAATTTCATATATTTATTTATTTTCTCAATTACATCTTTATTTTTAGACCTGCTTATTGCAACATTCATATCATTGTACAGACATATTCTGTCCTTAGTTATTTGTTTAATCTTGTCCATATTGACAATATAACTCTGATGACACCTTATAAAGTTTTGCTTCAGTTCATGTTCTATATCATCCAGCTTAGCATAATAAGTCTTAGTTGAATCAATGAAATGAATATGTACCTGACGTTTATCGCTTTCAATATAATAAATATTACGAGTTTTTATAGAAGAAAGTCGTCCTTTACCATTAGCTGAACCAAGCCATAATATATCTGTTGACTCATCATCTACAATCTTAATAACCTTATATAATGCATCTCGCAGATAATTTTCATCTATGGGTTTTAGCAAAAAATATACCGGATTTATTCTGAAAATGTCCTTAACTAATTCCAATTTTTCCGATGTGAAAATTATTTTTATATTAGGATATTCCTCGAGAAGTGTCTCTGCAACGTATATTCCATTCTGACTTTGAAGCCTGATATCAATTATTACCAGGTCAATGTTCCCTTTAACCTCATCCATTATGTAGGTCATTAATGAAAACGGATTATTATGCTTTGAGATTCGTACCTGACTGTTCAGGATATTTGATATTTTATTTTCCAAGTTGTCTAAAACGCTATAATCGTTATCGCAAATCGCAATATGAATCATTTTGTACACCAGCCTTGTAAATTACTTCATTCTATACCTAATTTTAGGATATTACATTTTAAAGTAATATAGGCAAAAATGTAATATTTTGCACGATAAATGTTACTATTAACACAAAAAAGTAATTTATACTACATCGGTCTGACCTGAAATAAATATATCATGCTACAGATAAAAGAAATAATTGAAAGAAAAAAAACAATATAAATAACATAACGACATATCTTTCTATACTTAATAATTTCATCAAGATTTTTTACGTGGCTGTCACTTTTCAGAGACTTCTTAACATTTGCAATATTTTTAAATCTAAGATATGCATTTACGGAAAGCATTCTCATAATAATGTTATTAAGGCGCTCAGATATATGATTATTAATCATATTAGGATTTATAAGCTTATCACAATCTAATCTGTCTACTGCTGGCTGCGGACGAATATTAGTTAGCATTTCATACATAACCGCCCCCGTTGAATATATATCATTTTTTATGTTTGGTTTCGTTCTCGTATACTGTTCTGGTGATGCATACCCAGGTGTAAGTGCTATGCTGCTGTACTCTTTTCCTTTTAGTATTTTCGCTATACCAAAATCCAATAATTTAACCGTATTATCCGATGTAATGTATATATTCTCAGGTTTAATATCTCTGTGAATTATTTGCTTTGAATGAATAGAATCCAAAGCATCAAGCAAACCATAAATAAGCTTTAAAGCCTCTTCCGTCTTCATGAAAGTACCTTTATCCTTATATTGGTTAATATATGTTCTTAAATCACATCCATCAAGGTATTCCATAACATAATAAGCAGTATGATTCAGTTCAAAAAATTCCTGTATATGAATAATGTTAGGATTTTCATTAAATTGAGCTATGTATCTTGCTTCAGATACAAAATTTCGGATATTTTTTTCATATATATCACCGCATTCATCATTATATAAAAGAACTTCCTGACTATTCTGAGCTCTCATAACCAAATTAGCAGGAAAATATTCCTTAATTGCCACATTTATGTTCAATACACTATCATATGCCTTGTAAGTTATACCATATCCGCCATAGCCAAGTATGCATTTAATAATATATCTGCCATTGAGTAGGTTCCCAGTCCCTATACATCCACGCATTATTTATTCTTCCTCGTTACTTTCTTTTTTTTGCATTAGATTCTTCTTTATAATAATTAAAAGCAATAAAAATACCAGTATAATAAATATAACAAGAATAATTATGGTAATAATGAAAAAAGTGTTATTAGTATTTTTACCAGTATTACCATCTATTTCATTAATGCTTTCATTTACTGATTCGTGACTTTCATTTTTATTTTCATTTTGGTTTTCACTTTGACTTTCGTTTTGACCTTCATTATGGGCACTTTCTCCCTCACTTTTGGTGTCAGCTTCAGTTGTCCATATTTCAGTTGTTTTTGTATCACTTTCTTCTGTGAATGCTGTTGTAACCATATCATTCGAAGGAGTTGTTTGTGTAATCATATCTTCCAATTGTACAACCTTAAAGTGTACAGTTTTACTAACGGAATTATGATAATTACCTTCAAGTGCAACTATTGTCACATCGGATTCTCCCGGTGCCAAAGCAATAATATCTCCATTTTCACACACATCAACAATCCCGGGAGTAGAAAAAAAATACTCATACTGTGGTTGCTCACAGCCACAGTATCCATAAATCAGGCACATTTGCGACCCAACATTCAGTTCAAAATCATCTCCATTAATAATTGGTTCAAAATCAACCTTTACAACTGATATATTAATCCTTACAACTGCTTCATAATATTCCTCTGTTTCTACAGCTTTAATCGTAATAACTGCTTCTCCTAGCCCTTTTGGAACAACATATCCTTTATCATTAACAGTAACAACTGAAGTGTTGTCAGATGAATATGTCAATTCTGTTGATGCATATACCATCATTTGCAAGTCAGAATCCATACTCATTGTTTCATAATCAGAATTATAGAAAATCGTCTGATTCTTTTTATCAGTACTGTCTGCAATAACAATCTGTGAATCTATATAAAAAATAATTGTAAGTAGCACAAATAAAGTAATTATTTTTTTCATTCCTAACCTCATTATCTATTAGTAATATAACAATGTACATCCTTCTGGAAGATATAATTGGTCAGTTAATGTACTGTTGCTTAGATAAACCTCTTTTAACGCCTGACAGTCTACGAATGCATTATATTCTATCATCACTAATGTATTTGGAAGCTTTACACCTTTAAGACTATAACAGGCTTGAAAAAGACCGCTGTTGATTTTCTTTATCTTTGTATTAGCCAAGTCAATTTCCGTTATTTTCCAATTATTTTCAATAGCATAACTTCCAATCACTTCTATTGAATCCGGAAATTTCAATTCGGAAACATTTAATAATGCTGCAAATGCCGAGTCTCCTATTGTAATTAAATTATCAGATAACTTTATGCTGGAAAATTCCGAACCGGCAAATGCGCTACTGCCTATAGCAGTTACTGTATTTGGAATAATCAGACTGTTATCAGCAAAGCAGTTATTAAATGCATAATTTCCAATTCTTGTAATTCCGCTCTCAATTATTACGGTCGTCATATTATAATATGTGCTCCATGGAGCTCCTGAATAGTCACTTCCATCATATGCTTCATAATCATACATTGCTCCACTTCCGCTTATTGTTAAGGTACATGTATTTTCATCATATGAATAAAACAGATTATCGCCACATTTATTTTTGGGGGAAGAATTAGTATTATCATTCTTTATACCACCATCAATGGCTTCTGTTTGTGAAATTACAGTTTCATTATTAGCACCTGTAGTTTCAATCTGTTCAGGTGCTGTCTCTAATAATACATTTTTGCTTGTTTCTTCTTCGTTGGTTTCATTCTTCTCTGATTCAACTTTCGAATTATCAATAACATATATGTATGTATCCATATTGACAACTACATCAATTACAGAACCTTTTTTTACACGCGTGCCAGCATCAATACTCTGAGAAAATATTTTGCCCTTATAATCCGTATAATTAACTCTACCGTTTATATGTAAATACAGTCCAGCCTCACTGCATTGGTCTAAAGCATCTTTAAACGATAATCGGCTTAAATCAGGAACTTCACACATTCCATCCTGCAATTGAGCAAGCCCTTTTGACACTGTAACCACAACAGTATGCTCCTCATCATTATACTGAGTACCAATGATATAATCGTTTTCAATTGAACTGTTAGCATATTCATAAATAATTTCATAGCCTGACAGCTCAAGTATATCCTCTGCCTGTTTTTTTTGTATACCCAATAACATCATAATCACTGTAATATTTATCCATTATCAATATTCTGTCTGCTTCAATATAATTATTGCCATTTTTGTTTTTAATGGCAAACGCATAAATTGATATCGTAGATGATACAGCTATTATAATTGCTGACACAAAAATCATCCATATTGGTAGCTTATTATTTATTATTTTATAGCCTTCTTTTACCGGTCTGCTGTTTACAATATTGAGCACTTCAATCAGTTCAACAATTGTAATTTTGGGGGGATTTTTTTGTAATACAGCTGCAAAAAGATTACTTATTTCTGTTGGAAAATAATCAGGCCAAATAATTTTATTATTATTTATTTCAGGCTTTTTTTCAATATCAATTCACACATCACTACAACACAGGCATATACATCCATGTCCTGCATTACTTCTATGACAGCTTCAATGTCATTTTCGCTGCCGTAATCAATAAGGCATGTATAATTATTATTAATAATAATATTATCACTTTGAATATTTCCCCAGAAAAAACCTTTTTCATGTATTATCTTTAAAGCATATAATACAGGCTGAAGAATATTAACTGCTTCCTTTAGATTTAATTGTCCATTATGGTTAATTAATTCGTTTAAGGTAATTCCCTCCATGTATTCCATTACAACATATGCCGTATTATTACCTCTAAAACAATTAAGCTCTCTTACTACTCCTTCCAAATCCTTAAACATTGAAAGTCTTACTGCTTCTTCTACATATTTGTCCAACAGTTCATCATATTTAGCTTCATCTGATACATCATTAACACAGATAAGGGTTTTTGCATCTCTATGAGTTATATTTTTAGGAAAAAATTCCTTTAACGCAACATTCTGCTTAAGATAAATATCTTCTGCCAGATATACAATTGAATTGCTTCCATTATTAATAACTGAATTTATTCTATAACAATTATTAAGGACTGTACCATTTGCCAGTACTTCATTCATCTTCCAGTTAACTCCCCGTTAATGTTCTGCCGTTATTGTTATTATAACATCATATCCTTTATTAACATACATACCTGATATGACACTTTGACTGCCAACAATTCCATGTTTTTCTTCATTGTCCTTCTTGTAAACAGTAGTTACTGTTAGCCCTGTTTCTTTCAGTATTTCCACTGCTTCATTTACATTTAATCCAACCACATCCGGTACGTATAATAATTCATTTGAAGCTGCAGTTTTTTTCTCTTTCATATTAATGTAATTATATATTAATACACTACAAAAAAATATTAATAGTATTGATGCACAAATAATTATTTTCTTTACTTTTCTTTTTTTTATAATTCTTTTGACGTAGTCACCGCCAATTAGACTTGTTACTTCTACGGTTTCAGTTTCATCTATTTTCTCAGTATCATAATTCCCACAATACGGGCATACCTCATATTCTTCTTCAAAATATCCCCCGCACTTCTTACATTTTTTCATATAGCTTCTACCCCTCCACGCATTCTCCCAGTGTCTCCCCCACGGATGCGTGAATTATCAAATCCGCCATATTATCCTTTGGTGTCTCGGATTTGTTAATGAGCACCAGCTTATTGCCCTGATAGTAATCAATCAGTCCGGCCGCAGGATACACCACAAGGGAGGTTCCACCAATTATCAGCATATCGGCATTAGCAATGTAATTCACCGCTCTGGTAATCACATCATTGTCAAGCCCCTCCTCGTACAGCACAACATCCGGCTTAATTGTTCCGCCACATTCACATTTTGGAACAACGGACTTGCTGTTAATCACGTCATCAAGAGTGTAGAATTTGCCACAGTGCATACAATGATTACGCAGTATGCTGCCATGAAGCTCAAGAACCTCCCTGCTTCCGGCTGCCTGGTGTAAGCCATCAATGTTCTGTGTAATTACCGCCCTGCACTTGCCCTGTGCCTCCAGCCTTGCCAGTGCCAGGTGGGCGCGGTTAGGCTTTGCGTCTGGATATATCATTTTATCTCGATAGAAGGAATAGAATACCTCAGGTCTGTTCATGAAGAAGGTATGGCTCAGAACCGTCTCAGGTGCATAGCTTCCATATGTAGAATTCTGGCTGTAGAGACCATCTGCGCTTCTAAAGTCCGGAATATTACTTTCCGTACTGACACCGGCTCCGCCGAAAAATACAATGTTATCACTTTCCTGAATCCATTTTTTTAACTGCGCTGTCTTTTCATCCATACTAATTCCTCTCTTTCCTTATTACGCCTGTACTGGTTACAATATATTTAATAAGCTGGGGCTTGGCACATTCCTCATCCTCTATAACGTATGCACCCTCAAATCTCTTAAGCCCGTCAGCAAGCTTTTTCTCATCATTAGCATAAAATACTGCCAGTGTCTCGCCCTCTTTTACACAGTCTCCAACCTTTTTTTGAAGCACAATTCCAACTCCCAGGTCAATGACACTGTCCTTATTTTCGCGTCCTCCGCCCATAACCATTGCAGCAAGTCCAACCTGGTCGCATATAATCTGATGGACATATCCGGATTTATCCGCCTTAACCTCATGCGTAATAGAAGCCTGAGGCAAAAGAGAGGTATCATACACTGCTCTTTCATCCCCATGCTGTCCATGAACAAGCATAGCAAGCCTTTTGAGTGCAGATTTGTCATCAATTACACCCTTAAGCATGGCCTTTGCCTTATCCGTGGAATCCGTTACTCCGGCACCTACTACCATATGGGAGCCAAGCTCAAGGCACAGCTGGTACAAATCCTCCGGTCCATGACCGTCAAGAGTTGCAATTGCCTCCGTAACCTCAAGCGCATTGCCTACTGCATAGCCAAGGGGCTGGTCCATGTTGCTGACAACTGCCATTGTGCGTCGTCCAACATTGGTGCCAATATTAACCATTTCCTCTGCAAGCTCCAGAGCAGCCTTGTCATTCTTCATAAAAGCACCACTGCCGGTTTTAACATCAAGGACAATTACGTCCGCACCTGCAGCAATTTTTTTACTCATAATACTGCTTGCTATCAGCGAAGTGTTTTCAACTGTTGCTGTAACGTCACGAAGTGCATACAGCTTCTTGTCGGCAGGTGCAAGATTACCAGTCTGCCCGGCAATGGCAATATGAATATCATTAACGTTGTTAAAAAAAGTATCCTCATCAATTCCGGTTACAAAGCCCGGGAAGCTTTCCAGCTTGTCAATGGTTCCTCCGGTATGTCCGAGACCCCTGCCGGACATTTTGGCAACCGGTATGTCAAGAGCAGCAACCATTGGTCCCAGCACAAGTGAGGTTTTATCACCAACACCTCCGGTGCTGTGCTTATCTACTTTGATACCTTTAATTCTGTCAAGCTTCATAACGTCTCCGGATTGAGCCATTGCCATGGTCAGATTGGCGGTTTCCTCATCACACATTCCACGGAAAAATATTGCCATGGTCAGCGCGGATGCCTGATAATCTGGAATATTTCCTTTGGTATACTCTGTTACAAAATAATCAATTTCCTCTTTTGTAAGTATTCCCCCATCTCTTTTCTTCATAATAACGTCATACATTCTCATATTGTTTTACCTCTCAATTATAGTATCCAGAAAGCTTCTGCCATTACATAGCGGCTTCGCCCCAAGATATGCCGCAATTGTCTGCCCAATATCAGCAAAGGAGCTTCCTGTTCCCAGATTAACACTTTTAATATTATGTCCATACACCAGCACCGGAATATATTCCCTTGTGTGGTCCGTACCCTTAAAGGTTGGGTCACAGCCGTGGTCTGCATTAATAATCAAAATATCCTCATCTGTCATGGCATCCATAAGCTGGGGAAGGCGTGCGTCAAACTCCTCAAGCCCTCTGCCATATCCCTTAGGGTCTCGCCTGTGTCCCCATGAGGAATCAAATTCCACCAGATTGGTGAATATCAGCCCGTGATTGTTCTTAGCCATATAATCAAGCGTCACATCCACTCCATCCATATTACTCTTAGTATGTGTAGCTTCTGTGACCCCGGAGCCTGCAAAAATATCTTCTATCTTTCCAACTGCAATCACATCATAATTCTGTATTTTAAGCTGGTTAAGCAGATTGTAATCCGGCGGCAGTATGGCATAATCACGTCTGTCTGAGGTTCGCATATAGCTGCCCTCACACCCAACATATGGTCTTGCGATTACTCTCGCAACCTCATATTCACCTGTAAGCAGTTCTCTGGCAATGTGACACCACTTATACAGCTGATTAAGCTTATTCTGGTCTGTCTTATCAGGCGAAGCATCACATCCAACGTTGACAGCTATCTGGAAGACACTGTCTGCCGAGGTATACACAATTGGCATTCCGCTGCGGGTCTGCTGTTCTCCAAGCTTTTTAATTATCTCCGTTCCAGAGGCAACGCAGTTGCCAAGAACCCCGGGAACTCCCGTCTTTTGGATAAATTCATTAATAATATTATCAGGAAAGCCTTCCGGGAACGTAGGAAAGGCCTTTTGTGATATTACCCCACTCATCTCCCAGTGTCCAACTGTAGTGTCCTTGCCGTTGGATTGCTCCGCAAGACGACCATAAGCTCCCACCAGCTCTTTATTATCAAGCCGTGGAAGCTCCATCATTCCGTCAATATTACCATATCCCAGACTTAACATATTGGGAATATTTAATCCTTTATTATATTGCCACACATGGGCTATTGTATTGGCACCCTCGTCTCCGAAGCAGGAGGCGTCTGGGAGCGCCCCCATTCCAACACTGTCAAGTATTATCCAGATAACTCGTCTCATTTTTCCCTTCGCTTTCATATCCACATTATGTTTGTTTCTTTTTCTCTACTTCCAACATTAGCTTATCAAAGTCTGATACATATTTCTGATCTCGTATTTTTCTGTATTTTTCAAACTCACTTTCAGCGAATGCTTTTGCTATTTCATGTGTAACTTTTCCCTTATTCTGCAAGATTTCTTCTTCATTAAATTGTAGAAATGCATCCAAGCGCTCTATCCAATCTTTCATATACATAACAATACCGCGCTTCGCCTGCCGTTCAGCATAGTCTAAGTACATTGTCACAATTTCATTCAAATTTTTTATTTCGTTTTCATCCAAATAATTTTTTGCAATTAGTACATCTTTTTTTCTAATTGCTCCATTTGGAGCATTAGTCCAAGAAGTTAATCCCATATTTTCTTTTGTACTATCAGCTCTTTCATATACAATCTCCGCTGCTGTGTGTTGTGTTGTTGCATAATGCAATTTATTCTGTACCGTAGCAAAAAAATGTTTTGTTTCCGATGCATTCAAATCATAATCTGCGCTGCATTGAGAATATATATCTGTAATCTTTTGATAAAATCTTCTCTCACTTGATCTAATATCACGAATACGTTCTAGCTGCTCATCAAAATAATCTTTACCAAAAATATTCTCAGGATTTTTTAAGCGCTCATCATTCATAGCAAAACCCTTTATTAAATATTCCTTTAATACCTGAGAAGCAAATATTCTAAACATTGTAGCCTGTCTACTATTCACACGATATCCAACAGATAATATTGCATCCAAATTGTAATATTTTACTGAATAATTTTTGCCATCACTAGCAGTACGTTCCAAAATGGAACATACTGCACTTTCTTCCAATTCCCCTGATTCAAAAATATTTTTCAAGTGCTTCGTAATTGCTGGACGCTTTACTCCAAACAATTCTGCCATTCTATCTTGTGTAAGCCACAATGTTTCATTTTGAACTAAAATTTCAACATTAACCATTCCATCATCACGTTTATACATGATAATATCAGAAAGTGGATTAATTATTTTTTCATTCATCGTCTATCCCTCCAGAGACGTTTTTTGCCATCCCTCTAGATATATTTAATGTCCACACCTGAAAAGCTTACGCTGCCTGTAAGCAGTACCTGTGGTGAATCCTGTGTAAGCTGAGCATGTCCTTTTTCGTCAACACCTCCAAAGGATGCTCCCTGCTGCTGTATTACATTCCAGTTTCTCGGTATGTACAGCTCTACTCCTCCAAACTTGCAGTCAAGGTCAATTACAGCCTTGCCTGATGGTATTTTGGCATTGTCAAAATACACCGAAAGTCCGCCAAATGAGCTTCTAATGTTAACTCTGCTCATATTCTCAGAATTAATGTACTTGGTTGCGCCTGAAAATCTGGCCTCACAATTGATTATCTCCCCATCTTCTCCGTTAATTACCTCCTCTGTCCATTCCTCCTTGTTCCAATCATGATGGTCATGGTGTGGATGCTTTTTAAAAATAAGTGACAGACCAATTGATACCAGCAATGCAATAGCAATAACAGGCCATGGTGTAAGGTTCTCAATTCCCAGCTCCTTGTCATACATTATTGCCAGAAAGGCCAACGGAAATGTAATTCCTGCAAAATTTCCACCTGGAATACTGGTAATAATCACACCTGCAAATACTACTGTGAAAATAATCTTAACTACTCCTACATTCTGTGCGTATCCCATTCCGGCAAAAATAATGAATATCGCCGTTGCAATAAGGAGAACGCCCCATACAATGTTTTTCCAATTTTTTTTCATAATTACTTCAACCTCTTTTCGTTTAATTTCTCAACTAACAGCTTATAATAGTTTCTCGATACATACACCTGCTTGTGGGAGCCTGCAAACTCCACCCGGCTTGATGCTGTAAGATTTCTGGTGATTGAATATACATGTCTTGTGTTAAGAATTGTGGATTTGGATAGCCTCATAAAGGAACCCGGCAGCAGCTCCTCCAGCTCGTAAAGCTTATACCTTGTCTCAAAAATATCACTGGCTGTATGTGCACTTATGCAGCCATCCTCTGTCTCAAAAAAGAGCAGCTTGTTAACATCAATAAAATACTGTGTCTCTCCTTTGTACAGCACAATTGTAATATTCTGTGACGTAATATCACTTACGGCCTTCTGTATTCTTTTGACCCTGTCATCCAGCTCGCTTGTGCGGATAACAATCTCTTCCTCATCAGGTTCAACCATTTCAATTCTTATCTTCATGTTTCCTATCTCCATAATCTGCATTATACATACTTATTCATCAATGTAAATGCTTTCAGACTAACAGGTAAAATATTGCTGCCAAGAGGTTAAAATAATTATACCACAGGAATGAATTAAAAAACACTAGCCATTCCTTCCGGATAGTGTTACAATTTTATTTGATTTAAAAGCAATTGGAGGAATATAAATATGAGTATTGAATTTTTAAAGAGTCTTCCATCTCCAGAAGAGATTAAGGACGAATTTCCATTAAGCCAGAAGAATATTGAGCTTAAGAAGAAGCGTGACCAGGAGATACGTGATGTATTCACCGGTAAATCTGATAAATTTGTTGCAGTTATCGGTCCTTGTTCAGCAGATAATGAGGACGCAGTTATGGATTATGTTACCAGACTTGCAAAGGTACAGGAGAAGATAGCTGACCGTGTTATTATTATCCCACGTGTATACACCAATAAGCCTCGTACAACAGGTGATGGCTACAAGGGAATGCTTCATCAGCCTGACCCTGAGAAGAAGCCTGATTTGGTTGCCGGAATTAAAGCAATCCGTAAGCTCCATCTTGATGTAATTAACAGCACCGGCTTTTTCCCGGCAGACGAGATGCTCTACCCTGAGAACTGGATGTACTGTGATGATACACTTTCATATGTAGCTATTGGTGCCCGCTCTGTTGAAGACCAGCAGCACCGTCTTACCGCAAGTGGAATGGACGTTCCTGTTGGAATGAAGAACCCTACTGCAGGTGGCTACGAGGTAATGCTTAATTCAGTTCACGCTGCCTCTCATCCACATACCTTTATATACAGAGGCAATGAAGTTAAGACCAGCGGCAATGAGCTTACACATGCGGTTCTGCGTGGTGCAGTTAACAAGCAGGGACAGTGCGTACCTAACTATCATTACGAGGACCTTTTAATGGTAAGCAGAATGTATGCAGAACATAACCTTCCTAATCCTGCTGTTGTTGTTGATTCTAATCACAGCAACTCCAACAAAAAGTACATGGAACAGATAAGAATTGTTGAGGATGTACTCCACAGCAGGGCAATGAACCCGGACATTAAGAAGCTTGTTAAGGGTGTTATGGTAGAGAGCTACCTTGAGCCAGGCTCACAGAAAATAGGCGAGCATATCTATGGCAAGTCAATTACAGACCCATGCCTTGGATGGGATGCCTCAGAGCAGCTGCTTTATACAATCGCACAGCAGTGCTAGTTTCTTTTTAAACCAAAGGGGATGACCTGGATGGTACCCTACCACCTAAGTCATCCCCTATATTTTTATCTTTTATATTCATTCAATGTCTCAAACAGCTTGTCATAATTAATCGGCTTGGCTATATGTCCATTCATTCCATTGGCAAGCGCCTCATTAACATCCTCCGCAAATGCATTGGCTGTCATGGCAATAATTGGAATTGTCTGCGCCTGCGGGTGTGATGACTTACGAATTGCCACTGTTGCCTCATAGCCATTCATTACAGGCATCTGCACATCCATAAGAATTGCATCATAAGCACCTTCAGGTGCATTAATAAAGGTATCACATGCCTGTTTACCATCAGTTACAGCTGTAACCACAATTCCTGCCTTTTGAAGAATTTCAACAGCAATTTCCATATTCATCTCATTATCCTCTGCAAAAAGAATTTTCATTCCCTTCAAGGATATATCCGTACCCGTGGAAGCCTTTTTCGGTGTGTATTTACCAAAGGTAGTTACAAGAATATCCATCACAGCTGACTGAAACAGCGGTTTATTCACAATTTTTGCAATGCCAAGCTCCTTCGCAGCATCTGCAAATTCAGTAATATCATACGCAGTAGCAATAATAACCGGGATGTCACTGCTGCATTCGGACCTGATTTTTCTTGCCGTCTCTATTCCATCCATTTGTGGCATATTCCAGTCCATAATGCACAGATTATACTCATAATCACCACCAATTCGTCCTTTTATACGCTTAAGGGCAGCTTGTCCATCAGTAACAATATCGCTTTTAGCCCCGCATCTTTTCAAGACAGTCCTTATATATTCAGCTGATTTCTGGTCATCATCAACTACAAGAGCACGAACCATGGAATAATCTCCTGGTGCAGTTAGTAAAGCCTTACTGCTTCGGTCAAATCCCAGGGAAACCGTAAAGGTGGTTCCCTTATTCTGAACGCTGTCCACTTCAATTGAACCGCCCATCATTTTAACCAGATTCTGCGTAATTGACAGACCAAGACCAGAGCCCCCATATTTCTGAGCGGTGGTTGCACTCTCCTGCTCAAAAGGCTGAAAGAGCCTCTGCTTGTATTCCTCTGACATACCAATTCCTGTATCTGACACTACAAACGTCATAAACACGTGACTTTCATCAGTTTTTTTCTGACTGGCCTCAAAGGTAATATGTCCCTCCTCCGGTGTGAATTTAACTGCATTGGACAAAAGATTCATAAACACCTGATTAAGACGCAGCTTGTCACCATATACAATTTCATCATCAATACCATCAACAATTGCCTCAAATCTTACATTTTTAGCTTTCGCCTGATTGTAAAAAATAGTTGCAATGGTTGTCAGCTGATTTTTCAGGTCAAATTCTTCATGGGCAATCTTCATTCTTCCATTTTCAATCGCAGACATATCCAGCACGTCATTAATAATATTAAGCAGATGCTCAGAAGCCATTTTGGTATTATGAACGCAGTGCATAACCTTATCCGGATTGTCCTGGGAATCCTCTGCTATTCCCATATATCCAATAACAGCATTTAATGGAGTCCTGATTTCGTGGCTCATACGGGACAGAAACTGTCCCTTTGCCTGGCTCGCACTTTTAGCAGCCGCTAAAGCATCCTTAAGTGCTGTCTTTTTCTTTTCCTCATCCTGCTTAAGCTCATTGATATTTTTCTTAAATAATATGAAATTTCTTGGATAGCTTGGGCTCTTAGGTATTGCCTGCAGCGTGTATGAATACCATTCGTAATTACCCTCGGCATTCCTGCAGCGGCATTCAAAATACTGCTCTCCGCCCTCACTGTCAATCATCTCATCAATTGTCTCTTCCTTCAAATGAGACACAAGCAGCTGATAATCCTCAGGGTATATGGTATCCCCAGGATTCTGATAATGGTGCTGGGTATATGGTATGACCTTGGAACGTACATGCCCATCCTCCATAACATATACATTGGCGGTATACTCCTGCAGATTAACCTCCATTACCACCTCGTTGGACTTACACACATAACCAAGGAATCTCTCCAGCTCCTTTTCCTGCTGCATTCGTTTCTTAAGATTAACGTTTCTCATACGAAGAAAAATACTTAAATATACCAAAATACCAAAAGCGGCAATTATAAGTATAATCTGCAGTGGGTAAGTATACATCAGCTTAAGAAAAGAGTGGGACTGCTCAGTATGTGCAGTCTCATCAAGCATAATTCCGTGCACATACTCATCAGACATACTGTTAACGCCCTTATTAAGAACAGACAGCAGTCTGTAATCCTCCTGATTAACTACTCCAATTGCCAGACTGAAGGAATAATTAGGCATAATCGTATACTGCAGCCTATTGGTATAATCCTCAGCTGCTGCACGCTCTGCAACATATACATATCGATAGGTAATATCTGCATCACCATTTTTAACAGCATCTATACATTCCTGAACAGAATTATATTCCACATAATGATGGTCATATATCAGCTCCTGATTATATGCAATGTATTCTGTAGGGTCTCTTAACACCGCAATTACCATAGTATCCGGGTCAAGATTGGAATTTTTTCTTGAAAGCATGGCCATGGTAGACGTCAGATAAGCATCTGTCTCCTTAAGGTTATACTGCTGTGCAAGACCAAAATCCAGATATGAGGTCAGGTCAATATCAGCTTCACCGGAACTAAGCTGCTCCTTATATTCCCACCTGTCACTGGATTCAAGAATCTCATATTCAAGGCCCAGCTTGGCAGCCACCTCCTTAAATATTCTGACTGCAATACCCTTTGCCTCTCCATTTTCAAAATATGAATATGGGCGAAGCTCCGGATTAATTGCAGCCTTAATTACAGTATGACTATCCTTAAGCTCAGTCAGATACTGCCGCTCCTCTGCTGATAAGGATATTACATTCTCATTGATATTGCCAAAATACTTATCCCAAAGGGTACTCTGCCAGTAAGGTGAATTGGTATTAAGCTGCATCATTCCCTGATTAATCTCATCCATCAGCTTTGTATCCGTTTTTCTTACAATTGCATAAAAGGGCTGTGGATTAAACTCATCAAGAATATATTCATCATGCATTATGCGCATATTACTGGTAACAGCCATGTCAATGTTGATACCCTGGCGAAGGTCTGCAAGAACATCCGTTGCACTGTCATAATACACAGCCTTATATGTGAAGCCATGGGCTTTAGCATATTCCTCAAAGCCTGCATTGTGAGCACTGTCCTTTACAAGACCTACGGTTCTGCCATCATAGGTGTTATAATCACCTGCAATTATATCTGTATTGTCGGAATTAATTGTAATGACCGAGGAGGCTGTACCCACCGGATTATCTGAATAAAGGTATTTCTCCCCTCTCTCTGGCGTGTAGTTGGCAAGGGTAACAACATCTACCTCTCCGCTGTCAAGCATCTCCATGATTCCAGACCAGCTTTTTTCAAAGCCCTCATACTCATAATTCCAGTTACAGTATCTAAGCATCATCTGGTAGAAATCATAGCCGTAGCCGCTCATGGAACCATCAGCAGCCATGTTATGATATCCCTCACTGTCAAAATACCCGATTCTCACTGTCTCCTGTGGCTCACTCTCCGCCGCCAGTGCCGGAATTGTACATCCGGTTAGAATTATACAACATAACAAAATACTCAATACTTTTCTCATAGTATCTACCCCTTTGTGCGTCCCCGAAGCTGTATATCTAGTTAGTCTTAGCGTAATATCCCGGTTCAAAGCCTGCTGCTCTGATATTATCAATCAGGTCTGCAAGCATTGCTGTATCCGTTGTCGATACTCCATGAAGAAGGAATATCTCTCCACCGTGAAGAGTCTTGGTTGCATTAGCAAGGGATTCAGCTACGTCAGGCTGATTATTGGTATCCCAGTCATGATGTGCAAAGCTCCAGAATACTGACCTGTATCCAAGGCTCTGTACAATAGCAAGGCTCTGTTCGCTGAATGCACCTGTAGGAAATCTGAAAAGGTACATTTCATAATTAAAATTATCAAGCATATACTGATGCACCGTCTGAATCTCACTAATCTGGTCAGCAACTGAAAGTGAGCAAAGTCCGGCACTTGGATGATTCACCGTATGGTTACCTACTACATGTCCCTCATCAATCATTCTCTGAACAAGATCAGGATTCTCCTTAACAAAAGGAAGGGTTACAAAAAATACTGCTTTTGCATTCTTTTCCTTAAGAGTATCAAGAATTGCAGGTGTGTTGCCAAACTCATAGCCCTCATCAAATGTAAGGAATACATAATTGCTCATAGGCTGGATGAAATCAGCTGCGTACTGTCCGTATTTGGTTTTGTAATAATTACAGCCATTAGGTCTGTTATTCTCATCTACATCTGCCGGATTATTACCATATGAAATAGTTGCTGTTGGAAATTCTGTAAAATCCGTTCCCGGATTAATTGTAACTGTTGCTCCACTGTTAAGATAGTCAACAGGTGTTGTAACCGTTACCTTAACATTGGCTGTACCACAGTTACCTGAACCGTCAACTGCAACTACCATTACATCATAGGTTCCCTCTGCATCAAAGGCTATGGAGTCCTTCATATCTCCTGCCGGGTCAGTGCTGTTAATATCACTGACTACACCAGTTGTACAGGTTCCCAGGTCTGATACCTGTGAAATAAAGCTTTCTGCCGTAAGGCTCTGACCTGTTGAGGCAGTGGCTGTATCAGCCTTCAGCGTAATTACAGGAGCTATTGTATCCTCCACTGTAACTGTCAGCTTATAATTGTTGCCGTCGCATGTAATAGTTGCCTGATAATTGCCTGCTGTTTTAAAATCCACTGCTGACACGTCAATTGTTGCTGCATTAACCTTGTCCTCACTGCCATTAAGCAGCTCTGACATTTTAACTGCAGACATATCACTTCCAAGCTCCACCTTGTAGGACTGGTTCTTCAGGCTGATTTTACCGCCATCCTTCCCAAGCTTATTAAATACAACAAGCACTACTGCAAGGCATGCCAGAGCAAGCACAAGCAGTATTACCATTGGAACTATACTTTTCTGTTTTTTCTTTTTTCTTACAACCATATTAAAATCCCTTTCTCATATAAGCTATGTTGTGCCGGCTATTTTCTCGGGTGTGCCATCTCATATACTGCACTTATTCCATTATCCGCAAATGAGGAATATATCTGTGTTGTAGATATATCAGAATGTCCCAGCATCTCCTGAATTGACTTTAAGTCCGCTCCATTCTCAATCATATGTGCTGCAAAGGAATGTCTGAATATATGCGGTGTTAACCGCTCACCAAAGCCTGCCAGCTCGCCGTATTTCTTAATTATCTTCCAAAAGCCCTGACGACTCATCTGATTACCATCACAGTTAACGAAAAGATATTCGTTCTTATCCTCCGCCAGCTTCGCTCTTCCAGCAGTAATATAGCATCTTACTGCATTCTGCGCTGTATGCCCAAAAGGAACATGACGCTCCTTGTCTCCATCACAGCATCGAAGTGTTCTGGTCTCCAGATTAATATCATCAACTCTTAAATTCACCAGCTCGCTTACCTTAAGACCTGTAGCATACAAAAGCTCCAGCATCGCCTTATCGCGAAGTCCCTTGGGGCTGTCTGTATCAGGCATTGCAAGCAGTCTGTCCATCTCATCAATCGTAAGAATATCGGGCACTCTTTTAACAATCTTAGGTGCTTTAAGATTAATTGACGGTTCATTTTCAATTGACTTATTTCTTAAGAGGTATGCAAAAAAAGACTTAATAACCGATACATTTCTCGATACTGTGGCAGTTGCTGCCCCATTTTTTTCAAGAGAAAGCATATAAGAATTAAGATTAGTAAACGTTACCTTATTTCACATGTCTACACCGTGAGTCCTGAGAAATATCAAAAGCTTGCCAAGGTCTCTTTTGTAGGCTGCAACAGTATTGTCAGATGTTCTTTTCACATCCTGCAGATATGATACATACTGTTCTATCAGATTATCCATCTTTTCTCCTTTGCGTGACTTATTCATTCGTCAACTCATTGTATTATATAGTCAAACACTATTAAAATCAAGAACAAACTGTATATTTCACAGTATCGCAGGTAATACAATTATATTCATCAAGGTTTCAAGAATAATTCCGCCAATAAGCAGAAGAACTGAGAAAATATATGCCGTGTACCTGCGTTCTCCCATCAGCTTGCCATCCTGATACAGCAGGCATATGCTGCCGCAGTACATAAGCATGTGCAAAAGAAATGCAGTTAATGCTACAAGCAGGTATCTGCCGCCATAATGCATTGCTACTGCAGACATGCATACTCCCATTGCAAGTCCAAGATAGGCGCACAGACAATAGGCTCCTGCATTTTTAAACCTTGTTAAAGAAATAACAAGGAGCACACCATATATTTTCAGCCGATTCCACAGTATATGTCCAAACAGCTGACCAAAGCCTATCTTAACCCTTGTATAGCTGTCGGCAAACTCCTTTGTAAAAATATCCCACCTCATAACATGTGATGGACCTGCCAGATTGGTAAGCACCGTTCCAATAATCAGCGTCACAATAACAAGGATATATTTTCTTCTGTCCCCACAATAAAATAAGCTCTTCTTCATACCTAATAGATATGAAAAAGAGCCTTAAAATAGTCCTGTTATTTGAATTTGGCAAGATAAGCCAAAATCCCGCTTACTGTTTTGCCATCTCTGATTGTTCCATTGAGAATATCCCTTACTAAATCCTCTCTGGTATATTCTATTACATCAACAAACTCGCCTGCGTCAAGTCTTTGCTGGGTCTTAACAAGGTCTGTGGCAACATATATATCAATCTGTTCATTACAAAAGGCAGCAGTTGTTGCTACATTAATAAGAAGCTGCAGCCTGTCAGAGCGATATCCGGTCTCCTCCTCCAGCTCTCTTGCAGCACACACTATTGTTGGCTCTGTAACGCTGTCTCTTGAGCCTGCCGGTATCTCAATTGTATAGTCTCCAATAGCCCCGCGGTACTGTCTTACCATAAGAATATTGCCATTATCCATTACAGGAATAACTGCAGCCGCACCCTTACGGTGAGCAACATAGTCCCAGTTCTCCGTGCTTCCATCCGGAAGTCTCATAACATCTGAATACACATCCACAATAGAGCCTGAATACTTAAGCTCTCTGCTTACTCTTTCAATTCCATTATCCATTACTTCATTCCACTGCATTTCTCAAAGCATTTGTCTGTAGCTGCAATAATTGCATGTCTGAAATTATTCTCCTCAAGTGCTGAAACACCTGCAATTGTTGTTCCTCCCGGAGAGCATACACGGTCCTTGAGAACTGCAGGATGCTCCTTGGTTGTAAGAACCATATCAGCTGAGCCCTTAACAGTCATTGCTGCAAATTCAATTGCATCTGCTCTGCTCATGCCGTATTTTACAGCACTGTCAGCAAGAGCCTCAATAAACATATATACATACGCAGGTGAGCTTCCGCTTACACAGGTAACAGTATTAAGCAGCTTCTCATCTATAATTCTGAATTTACCAAAGGAGCTGAAGAATTGAGCAATAACATCCATCTCCTCAAGGTCAAACTCTCTCTGGTCATATGAAACACCTGTCATTCCCTCACCAATAAGTGCAGGAGTGTTAGGCATACATCTTACAACTCTTACATTCGTATCAAATCTGTTCTTAACATCATTAATCGTAATTCCAGGTGCCAGTGATATAATTATTCTATCCTCAGTAACCACATTCTTAATACTGTTAATTACTGCATCATAGCACTGAGGCTTAACAGCAAGAACTATATATTTAACACTGTTGGCAAGCTCTATATTAGTAGGAACCGACATAATGCCTGTCTCTTCGCTTACCTTGACTCTGGTAACCTCAGACGTGTCCGTAAACATAATCTGGCTGGCATCAAAGGTTCTTATAATGCCGTTAAGCATTGCATGTCCCATATTACCCATTCCGATAAATCCAAAAGTATTCATATATTCCCTCGCTTTCTTATTCTGCATCTGCAAGCAGCTTTTCAACACTTACAAGCTTAACACAAAGTGCAAACAGCTGTGCTGCCTGGGTAAGCTCCTCCGGTGATGGATATGAAGGTGCAATTCTGATGTTGCTGTCCTTAGGGTCCTTACCATACGGATATGTTGCTCCAGCACCTGTAAGAACTACGCCTGCTTCCTTACATCTGGCAACAATCGCCTTGGCACAGCCCTCCATAGCCTCAAAGGATATAAAATATCCACCCATAGGCTTCATCCATGAGCCTGTTCCTGTTCCCTCAAGCTCCTTGGCAAAAATATCAAGCACTGCGTCAAACTTCGGTCTTAAAAATTCTGCATGCTGTCTCATCTTCGCCCTGATTCCATCCATATTCTTAAAATAATTAACATGGCGAAGCTGGTTAATCTTATCATAGCTTATTGTCTGTATTGTAAGTCTTTTCTTAATCCAGTCAAGATTGGCAACAGATGCAGCCATGGCAGATATACCACCGCCTGCATAGCTTATCTTGGAGGTTGAACAGAATTCATATACCATATCCGGATTACCGGCCTTGACACACTCCTCAAGAATCTCTGGTATCTCAATACTCTCATCATATATATAATGAACCGCATATGCGTTGTCCCAATATATTCTAAAATCCTTTGCAGCAGGCTTAAGAGCTGCAAATCTTCTTACTGTCTCATCTGAATATACAACACCCTGTGGATTAGAATACTTAGGTACACACCAGATTCCCTTAATGCTTGAATCTGAAGCAACAAGCTTCTCCACCATATCCATATCAGGACCGCTCTCTGTCATAGGAATGTTAATCATCTCTATTCCAAGAAGCTCAGTAATCTTAAAATGTCTGTCATAGCCCGGTACAGGACATAAGAACTTAACCCTGTTCTTAAGCTGACACCATGGAGTAGAACCCATTACGCCAAAAAGAACTGAATTGGCAACGCAGTCATACATAATATTAAGACTGGCATTACCGCATACATATACATTATCCGCAGGTACTCTTAAGAAATCCCCCATAAGCCTTCTCGCCTCAGGTATTCCCTCAAGATTGCCGTAATTCCTGCAGTCAACACCTGACTCGCTTACGCATGGAGTTGTGGAATTAATTACGTCAAGAATGTCATTGGACAAATCAAGCTGGGCAGGTGATGGCTTACCCCTTGACATATCAAGCTTAAGATTAAGAGATTTCATTCTCTCATATTCTTTATTAAGCTCTGTCTGTAATTCCTGTAATTCTGTCTTGGACATTTCACTGTACTTTTTCATAATTACCTCCAACGTGTATCTTAATGTAATGAACATTTATTTTTGTTTTCAATAATAGCATTATTTCCGGGTCAGTGCAATAAGAAAAATACCCTATATGAATATTTATTCACACAGGGTATGTAATCTACACTATTAGTCCGAAATATATCAGAACTATAATACCAAGAATAATTCTGTATACACCAAACGGCTTAAAGTCATGTTTTTTAATAAATGATATAAGAAACTTGATTACTACTATGGAAACTGCAAATGCAATCAGCATTCCCACCAGCAAATAAGCAATCTCACCGGAGGCAATTGTGTTGCCGTCCATAATGAATTTCACAATCTTAAGCAGGCTCTCTCCCACCATTACAGGTATAGCAAGATAAAAAGTAAACTCTGCCGCCGCAGTCCTTGATGTACCTATTAACATTGCTCCAATAATTGTAATTCCTGAACGTGAGGTTCCCGGAATAAGGGAAAGTACCTGAAATACACCGATAATCAATGCAGTCTTAAAGGTAATCGCCGCCACATCATTAATCTTGAACTGACGGTTCTTATTGTGCAGCTCAATAATGATAAAAATAATACCATATACAATAAGTGTAATTCCAACAATAAATGGATTGTCTGGAATCAAATCATCAAATAAAACTGCAGCTATGGCACCTGGTATACATGCTGCTATAATCTTAAGCCACAGAATAAGCTTCTTCTTATCCCAGTGGAGCTTAGCTGCCTTGTTGCTCTCCTCGTAATGTGTTGTAAGTGGCCACAGTTTCTTAAAATACAGAACAACAACGGCAAGTATTGCACCTAACTGGATAAGATAATTGAACATATCCATAAATGCCTCACTGGCATTAAGCTTAAGAAACTGATTAACAAGAATCAGATGTCCCGTACTGCTTATAGGAAGCCATTCTGTTATTCCCTCAACTATTCCAAGTACAACAACCTTAATTAACTCAATAAAATCCATTATCTGTTATTCCTCATCATTGTCAGCAACATCACCAACAATATTAACCTTACCTTCATATAATTCTTCAACAGCAATTGATAATGGCTTCTTGCCTCTGCCATCAACATATGGCTGTGCACCGTCAATAAGCTGTCTTGCTCTCTTAGATGTAGCAATAACAAGTGAATATCTGCTCTGGATTGCAGGCTGCTCACCTGGTTCAACGTCCTTATTAATTACGTTCATTAATTCAGTATAAGATGGATGTATCATTTTGTTCTCCTTTTGCACACAATATTTGTGTATTAATTTTCAAGATCTTTTCTTATTCCCTCAATAATGGAAATTTGGTCGCAAACTCTATTATGCTCACTTTTTATGATTCTGTCAACAGTTTCCACACAATCTTCCAGCATATCATTCACAACAATATAATCATAGGCTTCAACACCCTGTGCCTCCTGGGTAGCTCTCATAAGACGCTTTTCTATAACCTCTTCCGTCTCAGTGCCTCTTCCCACCAGTCTCTCCCTAAGGGTTCTGGCATTAGGCGTTGTGATAAATATAAGTATTGCATCAGGGTATTTGGATTTAATCTTAAGTGCACCCTGAATCTCAATCTCAAGAAGCACATCCTTACCCTCGTTCATCTTATATTCAACGAAATGCTTAGGTGTTCCATAATAATTATCAACATATCTGGCATATTCAACGAGCTCATCATTCTCAATCATGCTCTTGAATTCCTCAGCGGTCTTATAAAAATAAGACACACCCTCCTTCTCTCCCGGTCTTGGCTCCCTTGTAGTAGCAGACACTGAAAGAGCATATCTCTCACTGTGAGCCTTAACCAGCTCATTCATAACCGTTCCTTTACCGGCTCCTGAGAAACCGGACACAACAACAAGCTTACCTCTGTTCATCTTCTTCACCTCTGTCTGTAATATCGTTAACAGCAGCTTCACTGCCTCTGGCTCTGGCAGCTACCGTCTCCGGCTGCAGCGCTGACAGAACAAGATATCCTGTATCAGTAATAATAAGAGCTCTGGTTCGTCTTCCCTGCGTTCCATCAATTACCTTACCTGATTCCCGTGAATTCTGCAAAAGTCTCTTGGCGGGGGCTGAATCCGGTGAAATCATTGCCACAATCCTGTCACTGTTAACAATGTTTCCAAAGCCCATATTAACAAAACTCATATACATACTTCCTATTCAATATTCTGTATCTGCTCACGTACCTTTTCAATCTCTGTCTTAAGACTGATAGCCCAGTTGGATATATCAAGGTCGTTGGCCTTGGACAAAATAGTGTTAGCCTCACGGTTCATCTCCTGTGCAATGAAATCCAGGTTACGTCCAACACTTCCGCCCTTAATCAATGTATCCCTGGTACTCTCAATATGGCTTCTAAGTCTTACGGTCTCCTCGTCCACACATATCTTATCAGCAAAAATAGTTACCTCCGTAGCTATTCTGTTCTCGTCAACTGACGCATCCTCCAAAAGCTCATGAATCTTGTCCTCAAGCTTGGTACGGTATTCATCAATTATCTCCGGACTTCTCTCCTCAATACTGTCCACAAGTCCAAGCATATATTCAAGCTTATCAAGAAGGTCATTCTTAAGTCTCTCGCCCTCTGCTATTCTTGCCTCAACAAACTGTGCACAGGCATTCTCTATAGCCTTCTCAAGCAGGTGCCATATCTCCTCATCATCCTCGGTCTGTTCCTCCATTGTAATGACCTCCGGATACCTGGATAATGATGACACTCTTATATCATTATCTATGCCAAACTGCTCTGACATATACTTGAAAATACTCATATACTCACTTGCAAGGTCTTCATTATACTTAAGACACAGCTTATTCTCTGTATAATCCTCATATGTAATGAACACGTCCACCTTGCCTCTGTTAATGTATTTCTTCAATGTCGTTCTGATTCCGGCATCATAGAAATTGAACTTCTTAGGCATCTTAAGTGACGGCTCAAAATATCTGTGATTCACTGACTTCATCTCTACAGTTATCTTTCTGTCGCCATCTGTAACCTCGGCTCTGCCAAACCCGGTCATGCTTTTAATCATATCCGTTCCTCCAATCATGTATCAAAAAGATTTTAGCATTATCGGAGACATAATTCAAGGTATAAGCATTGTTAAATGTTATTTTTAATGTTAAGATATAAAGGTCTGACAGAAAGGAAGTACACATAAATGGCATTTGATGGAATTACAATTCACGCTCTCGTTAATGAGCTTAATAATACAATTGCCGGCGGACGTCTCAATAAGATTGCCCAGCCGGAAAAAGATGAGCTGTTCATAACAGTTAAACACCCACAGGGACAGTACCGCTTAATGCTGTCTGTTAACGCATCCCTGCCCCTTGCATACCTTACAGACAATAACAAGCAGTCTCCTCTCACCGCTCCTAATTTCTGTATGCTCCTTCGCAAGCATATTAATAATGGAAGAATTATATCAATTACCCAGCCGGGACTGGAACGAATAATTGATATGACAATTGAACACCTTGACGATATGGGAGATGTATGCACCAAGCATCTTATTATTGAGCTGATGGGTAAGCACAGCAACATTATATTTACCGATGATAAGCTGGTAATAATTGACAGTATTAAGAGAATCAATGGAAGCGTCAGCTCTGTAAGAGAGGTTCTTCCGGGCAGGGATTATTTTATCCCCAACACCGCAGATAAGAAGAATCCCCTTACTGCCACACGTGACGAGATTGTCAATGTGCTCTTAACCTGCCCCAAGCCAATTGGCAAAGCCATATATACCTGTTATACAGGAATAAGCCCACAGGCTGCCGAGGAGATATGTCACGAAGCCGATACAGACTCCTCTATCCCGCCTGCCCAGCTTGCAGAAGCACAGCTTATTCATACAGCAGGTATTTTTATGAATATCATAGATGATATCAAGAATAATATATATTCTCCATGCATAATCTACCGCGGCAATGAGCCTGTGGATTTTGCTGTAATCAATACCTCCATGTATAATGACATGACTGTTACCCAAATGACCTCTGTAAGCTCAATGCTTGAGACCTATTACTCCGGACGTAATAATGTCAGCCGTATTCACCAGCGCTCTGCCGACCTCCGTCAGGTAGTTACCATAGCACTAGAGCGTAACTATAAGAAATATGACCTTCAGCTTCACCAGCTTGCCGATACTGACAAGCGTGACCGCTACCGCATATATGGTGAGCTTCTTAACGCATATGGCTACAGTATTCCCGAGGGTGCCACAAGCTATGAGGCACTTAACTATTATGACAACACAATGCTTACAATTCCCCTTGACAAGGATTTAACAGCAAGTGAGAACAGTAAGAAATATTTTGCACGCTATAATAAGCTCAAAAGAACCTATGAGGCTCTCTCCCAGTTTGTAGTTGAGACCCGCAGTGAAATAGACCATCTGGAATCCATAATGACCTCACTGGATATTGCCGCAGATTATGATGACCTTACCCAGATTCGCGATGAGCTGGTTTTGTATGGCTTTGTCAAGCACAAGCCTTTGCCGGGCAGCAAATCCCGCAAGGTTAAAAGCCAGCCCTTTCATTATGTATCCACCGATGGCTATGATATATACGTTGGCAAGAATAATATTCAGAATGAGGAGCTTACCTTTAAGTATGCCAATGGTAATGATATGTGGTTCCATGCCAAGAAAATGCCAGGCTCCCACGTTATTGTGCGAACCAATGGTGATGAGCTTCCTGACCGCACCTACGAAGAGGCCGCAAGACTTGCAGCCTTCTATTCCAAGGGCAGAGAACAGGAAAAGGTTGAGATTGACTATGTAGAGAAAAAACAGGTTAAAAAGGTTAATGGCGGTGCACCGGGCTTTGTAATCTATCATACCAATTATTCAATGATAATTGAGCCGGACATCAGTGGTATCAGGGAAGCGTAGACAACGCTTTCCCGATATACTACCCCTCCATTGCTATTCTTCCCTCTGTTATTTTTATTTTTTCATCAGATAACAGCTCAAGGTCTTCCTTATTATGACTCGCAAGAATTATTAATGTCCCCCGCTCCTTAAGCTCTACCAAAAGCTTTCTTGTAAGAATAATGCTTTCTTCATCCAGTGCGTTGGTTGGTTCATCCAGCAAAAGCACCTGTGGCTTTTCAAAAATAGCCTGTGCAATTGACAGCTTCTGCCGCATCCCCAGAGAATAGGTTCTCACCTTCGCCCTGCTGTTCGCATCAAGACCAACCGCCGTTATTGCCGCTCTGATGTCATTATCTGAAGCCACCCTTTTAATTTGTGAAAGAATTTTCAGATTGGTAAATGCATCATACTGAGGAAGAAGTCCTGCATTTTCAATTATTACCCCTATACTGGGTGGAAAGCTGATATCCTTATGCAGCACCCTTCCATCAATAACCACCTCTCCTGCAGTTGGAAAAATAAGTCCTGCAGCTGCGCGCAGAAGCATTGTTTTCCCCGACCCGTTTCTTCCATATAATCCATATATTCTTCCTGATGAAAAGGAACAATTGATATTATCAAGAATTGTTCTTCCCTTCAATATCTTGGTGTATCCATTAAATATTAATTCGCTCATGCCAATCTCCTATAATATATCCTTCTTTTTAAATTTGTGTATCGTAGCCGCGTATATCAACCCCATAGCAGCTGATAAAATACCATATATTGCAATGTAATTAATATGAAGCACCTCATCAATCGAGGTCATTCTTGCTGACATTCCATAATTAAATATAATAAGTAAATTAAGCCTCATGCATGTTATTGTATGTGTTTCAATCATTTGTGAATATACAATATTACCAGCTGCGATGCTCAATATATATATGACTAATACAATCAATGCCGCTGTTGGTGCTGACAGATACAGTTCTGCTGTAGTCTGAATCATAAGTAAAATAATAATGTTAAGCATATACAACGTCATGTTACGGATGAAAATCACAGCATCTGCCTGTATCCTCTGCTCGGACAATCTGACTGCAAGTACAAAGAAAATTATTTTTAACAGCTCCATTATGAATGTCTTAAAAAGTACATTAACAATAATTTTGTTATATACCTTAACTCTTGAACCATTGCGAACCACAAGAAAGCATCCATATTGACTTATGTACTCATCTGCATTGGAAAATACAGCAAATACATAGCATGCCAGAAAACATATATTAATTATAACAATTCTGCCATCCCCGCCAAAGGGTACGCCCAGATAGATATATGACATATCCTCCGCGCCTACCATATTAGCATATATTATACAAAGAATTGCAAGTACTGGAATGCAGACAAGCTGTCTATATTTTTTCATGAATCATAATATCCTTTTTTCTGAATAGAAAATATCCCAACAGTAACAGCACTATACACAAAGCCACACTGTTAGCAATATTTTTTTGCATAATTAACTGGTCAACTCCGTAAACACCTTCATATACATTTAATGTGTCCTCCGGTGTCCATATATAGTAGCCTCTGACCACCTCTAATCCATATATCAGCAGTCCCGCTATTTCTGTAATAATCAATGCCGGTACCCTGTTCATCATTCCACCCATAATGACAAGAAAAACTGTGCCAAATACTGTATAGAATAGAAAATATATTATTACAGCCAGCAACGATACCATATAAAATGAGGTTTCCATAATAAAGCCTTTGTCTGAATAAATGCTTACCATTATTATGTTAATGCCTGTATAGATTATTGCATACTGCAATGTTGTACCCGTAAGCAATCCATACCTTTGCATATAGCACTTTTTACGCTTCTTTCTAATCAGTTCCTGTGTTCCATACATTGGTATAATATAAAAAAGCGATGCCAGATATACAAATAACAGCAGACTCATATGCCTTATAAAGCTGCAGTATCCATATGCAGATGAAATAAACCTGTCCAATTCATCATAGCTTACTATTCTGTTATCTGCACCTGCTTCTCCATTATTACACATATACCAGTATGCTGTGAAAAAAATCAGCAGCACAAAGGTCAAAATAACATTTTTTCTATATTTCATCTCTTCTCGTCCTAAGCTTGATTGTCATTGATATAATAATGATAAGAAACATTATCAGTAATATTGTAATTCCCGTTATAAAAGCCTTAATATCAGTCTCTGCTGAAAATGGCTGTATAGCTGGACCAATACTATATGGCGACAGCAAGGGCAGAAGCCATATAAAGAAGGCTAATGGAT
Source organism: uncultured Butyrivibrio sp. (assembly GCA_964441705.1). Lineage (GTDB taxonomy): Bacteria > Bacillota > Clostridia > Lachnospirales > Lachnospiraceae > Eshraghiella. Next base: position 2,105 of record CAYTWF010000033.1, on the reverse strand, counting down.
AGGCTATATAATATAGTGGAAATATTATGCTTATTGCGGTGCACACGCTGCCATATATACCTGCTATCAGGGAAAATATACCAATATAAATAAAATACGTGACATATGGATGCTTAAATTGTATTCTGTCAATCATTTGAAACTGTTCTACATAATTCTCCAAATCCCTGAAGGAAGTTCCACCATGAAAAACAATACATGATAATCCGAAATTAATCATACATGTTATGAATACAAGCAGTGCTCCAATGATAAAGCTTTTAATTACCAGGTCAAAATAATATTTACGTCTGTCCATTCTGCAAATAATAAAATGATGATACTTTAGCTTCCCCTCTTCTATGTATTTATCTCCACATATTCCCATTAAAAACAATGGCAGCAGCCAGACAATAAGCATTTGTCCAACATGTCCCTCTGAGGCTCCGGAAAGAAAGGCAGCCTTTGCCGGATGATATATATTATACCTGCTGATGTTTTCAACATTATGTGCCATTGGACTGTTCTTCCACACTGTAAATAAGTCAACAAGCGGAATAATGAAGAAAGCTATACAAAGAAAAATCCTCTTTTTAGTTTTAAATATTTCAGTAAATGTTTTCTTCATTTATATAGCCCCTTCAGTTACTTTCTAAACTATTTTTCCTGTTTCGTTATCCATGTATCCGGCAACGCTTCAAACTCCACATAATACTCCCTGCCCATAATATCCACACTGTCAGAATATACCGATACAGCAGTACCATCCTTTAACACTATTGTAATATAATTTTCCTGTGTACCAACTCTCCCAAGTCCGTCACACCGTTTTACACATACAACATCATTATACTGGTCAATCAGTGTCTCGATTGTCCGCAGGTCCTGTTGTTCAACTGTCAGGTCAATCTGATTGTTCTCCGTAACAACTACTTTTTCAACCTCTGCTGCATTTATGTGATAACCATTAATATTGTAGTAATAATATCCCAACACTGATAAAGAGCATATTATCAACGAAATAGTTATCTTCCGCCTTTCTAAAGCTATATTATATGTTAAGAAGGCACTATACAATTATTCATTTATCATGCCTTCATTCATTTCCAATATTCTACTAAATTCCAGCTTTGTGTCTACATCTCCATGCGAAGCTATTACAACTATTTTCCCCTGTTGTTTACACTCATTTATCATACTATACACAATATTGTTATTCTTTTCATCAATGGCATTAAAAGGTTCATCCAAGAGAACAACATCAGGATTCTCCATGAAAGCCTGACAAATTGCAAGTCGTTGGCGCATCCCAAGTGAATAGGTTTTTACTTTTTTATTTCTGTAATCATAAAGATTAAGCAGCTTCATTATTTTTTCAATTTCTTCTATACCAATTATATTTTTAATTTTTGCAAGGTATTTCAAGTTATATAGAGCTGTTTCTCCTAGAAGAAAATTTGGAGTTTCTATAATTATTCCCATAGAATAATTTTTTGTTTTCGTAACTATTCCCTCGGAAGGTGTAATAAGTCCTGAAATCATCCTTAACAGCATTGTCTTTCCACAACCATTATGACCTTTTAATAGAACAAGATTTCCCTCCTCCAGACACAAATTAATATCCTTAAGCACTGTTTTCCCTTTAATTACTTTTGATACATTTTCTAATTTAATCATACTTATCAACTCCCAATAAATCGCTATTTTTGATTACCATAAAATCGGCAATAATCCCGCCTAAAAAAAATAAGAACTTCAACAATATATCATAAATATTAATAATTTGAGGCACATGCACAGTTCCAAATACAGAATAAATTTTAAATTTAATGCTAATCATATTTGATAATATTATAAATGCAATAAATAAAAAATTTACTGTTCTCTCTCGACATTTTAATGACATTATAAAATATACTGACACTATCCATACCAATTCTGTAACAATAAAATTAATTTCTATATATATAAATTCAACTGCTATTTCATTTCTATATTTAAATATCAGTATGTCTAATGCAATTTTAACAGGAGTTATTTTTAAGATGTATTTTAATACATCCAATAATTGATCAATGTCATTTAGTTAACCAATTTCAAATTAAAATCCAGTGGTTTTCTTTCAG
>CAYTWF010000032.1:34545-35773 GCA_964441705.1 uncultured Butyrivibrio sp. | reverse complement strand
TCGTGGGTCTTGTAAGCTTGCTTCCTTGTGCCTGACCCATAGTTATAGCGGTCGTTGGGTCTCAGGGGCATTATTCTTCCGTGAGACCCAGGGTTCTTCACAGTCGTGGGTCTTGTAAGCTTGCTTCCTTGTGCCTGACCCACAGCTATAGCCTTCCGCGGGTCATCGGCGCATTATCCTTCCTTGAGGCCCAGTGTTCTTCACGATCGTGGGTCGCAGTGGCATGAGGGGGCTTTACAAGTCTGCATGCTGGCTTATTGCACGAAAAAAGCCTCAGGCATTTTCTTACCTGAAGCTCTTTAATAATATTTTGGAATATATTTTTTTGATTTGTTTTTTACAAGAAATAATGATTAATAATATCCTCCACATATCTCATATCAAGAGGATGGTCTTTAGTCTCATAAGTAGTTATTAGATTGATTGACGGAATTATACCATTAGAGGTATACAATTTAAGCTTGTCGTAAGCGCTTCTGCTGTAATCAGGGTCATCCATCATGCCAAAATGTTCCCAGTAAAATAAGTCACCACTATCTGGGTGCCGAATTGTGAAGTCAGGGTAAATAGCGTGTTTACCAATAATCAACTGGCACTCATACCTGAATGGTATTTTATTCATAAACAGTGTCATGTCAATTAATGCCTCTGATTTAGACCTGACAATGTTGCCAGAAGAAGAATGATTAGTAAGGCCCTCTGGATTTTTGGGATTGCGAATATACTCCTGTTTGGCCCATTGCTGCAGTTCCGTGGATTTTGTTTGAAAATATGGAGATAATAGCTCATAATATGCTGAATCTTCATGTAAAAGATGACTGGATTTATAGTTTATAGAATTATGAATTTTCAGATATGCTTCGACTGCCTGCTGCTCTCTGGCAAGTTCGTCTAATAGCAGCACAAGATATTTTTTGATAGCCAGCTCCTGTGCAAGCGTTCTATCTTTTTTGCTGATATAGCTCCTGTGATGTCCATCACTTCGATACCATTTTGTGTGGTTTCCATTGCGTGCACTGATAAAATTTTCTTCAGGATATTTCAAAAGTTGTTGCTGTATATCCTTTAGCTGTTGTTCAATGCTCCAACACTCCCTGTTAATTTGTTGATATATCGTATATTATCCCTCCTGTCATATATCCCAACAATATTGGTAATATCTTACAATAGAAAATATATTAAAATCAATTAACAAAGAATAAAAATAATTATTTTTTTATAAAGAGCC
>CAYTWF010000032.1:0-34535 GCA_964441705.1 uncultured Butyrivibrio sp. | reverse complement strand
CGGCTCGGTTGCCATTGGCTGCACGGCGGCTTTCATTTCGCACCTCGTCTGGCGACTCGGTGTCCATTGGCCGCCTTATATCCATGCATGCCCCATGCAAGCATGGGCATGCATGGCTGCACGGCGGCTTATTGCGCAATAAAGCAGTTCTCTCTGACATTATGTGTCAAAAAGAACTGCCTCATATTTAGTATTCGTAATCAATGCACGCTCTTAGCTCTCTAAGAGGTGTGATAAATCCACCAAATGCTTTGTGGTCAGGATGTACCTGGTACTGCGCCAGCCCATCTGCATCATCAAAATCGCAGATAAGAGCAATATCATAATTTGCGTCAACTGCGTTAATATCTGTTACAACAGACATATCTCTGATTGTAGGCACAAGCTCTTTGAGCTTTGACGCTCTTGCCACAGCCTCGGCAAGATTCTCAGACTTGGTATGTCCTCCCGCGTTGTCTAAAAGTCGAAACATTACAATATGCTTAATCATTCTTATCCTCCGGCATAGCTTCCCCAGTAAGGTCCTCAATTATTACCTCAGGCTCATCCTCAGCTGTGTCTTCCACAGATTTCCCAGTGTCACCAGCCTCACCATCAGTTTCAATACCTGTTTCCACATCAGTCTCTGACTCCGCCTCCGCATTTCTGGATTCCTGTGCTACAGCCTCAGCCTCTTCATCAAAAAGCTCAGCGTCATTGTCCTCTTCGTTAGCATACTCCTCTGATTCAAGAATTTCCTCCTCATCAGGGTCAGGTGATTCACCAGCCTTAGCCTCTTCGCCCTTCTTTTTCCTGGAACGAGGCATTTTAGGTGGAATTGGGTCAATTGCAGCAGGCTTTCCGGCGAGCTGAATTCTTCTTATAATAATGAAGGCAAGACCAATAACTCCAATTACTACTGATACTATCTGTGATACTGCGATTCCCTTGAACTGCAGCTGGTCCGTTCTAAGGCCCTCAACAAAGAATCTGATAATTCCATAGCCCACCGCATATCTGCACAGGTTCTCACCATAGAATTTTTTCTTATCTCTGAATATAATAAGAATAATAAGTAAAACAAGGTTCAGCAGGCTCTCGTAAAGAAATGTTGGATGTACCTGTATATACTGGGCATTGTGAACTGTTACAAGCATGGAATCTGAAACAGTCTCAAGTGATGACAGGTCGGCTACAGGAATCTGCATGGCAAAAATATTGTTAGTATATCCGCCAAAAGCCTCTCTGTTAAGGAAATTACCCCATCTTCCGATTATCTGTCCAATAAGAAGACCAAATACCATTGTGTCCATGAACTGGAAAAATCTAATCTTCTTAATTTTGGAAAATACCAGAAGAACCAGTGTTGCTCCAATTATTGCTCCATAAATTGCAAGTCCGCCACCACGAATATTAACTATCTGGGAAAGATTCTTGCTGTAATAATCCCATTCGAATGCCACATAGTATATTCTGGCTCCGATTATTGCTCCGATTATTCCAAAGATAGTATAATCAATGTAATCATCTACCTTCTGACCGGTTCTGGCTGCCTCGTGGTATGCGTAAGCGGCACCCAGTATCATTCCAAGTGCTATAAGCAGCCCGTAAAATGCTATCTCAAATCCAAAGACTGTGAAGCTCTTACCCACAAGCACTTCAAAACCAAGATTTGGAAATCTGATTGCTCCCATTTGTCTGTATCTCCTTTAATTAAAGTCTTATGTAATTGTATTACAAACACAGCCAAATATCAACAATTGATTATTGTATAAAAAGTGGTTTTGTGCTATCTTTTTATAAGATGCGTTGTTATTTTACATATACAATGCTTATGATGGAAAGGATTGAATAATAATGAAATTAGGAATAGTCGGATTACCAAACGTTGGAAAAAGTACTCTTTTTAATTCGCTGACCAAGGCCGGTGCCGAATCAGCTAACTATCCGTTCTGTACAATCGACCCTAACGTAGGTGTTGTAACCGTACCGGATGAGAGACTTGCACTTCTTACCAATATGTATAATTCCAAAAAAACTGTACCTGCCGTAATTGAATTTGTTGATATTGCAGGACTTGTAAAGGGTGCCTCCAAGGGTGAAGGACTGGGCAACCAGTTTCTGTCACATATAAGAGAGACAGATGCAATCGTACATGTTGTAAGATGTTTTGATGATACCAACATTATTCACGTAGACGGCTGCGTTGACCCAATAAGAGATATTGAGACAATTAATTTTGAGCTTATCTTCTCTGATATCGACATACTTGAGAGAAGAATTGCCAAGGTAGTACGTGGCGCACGCAATGATAAGGCACTTGCCAAGGAGCTGGAGCTTCTTAATGACCTTAAGGCTCATTTGGAAAATGGCAAAGCAGCAAGGACCTTTGAGACCGATGATGACGACAAGAAGGCATTGCTGGGAACCTATGATTTGCTTACCGCCAAGCCTGTTATCTATGCAGCTAACGTTGGTGAGGATGACCTTGCAGATGATGGAGCATCCAATGATTACGTTAAACGTGTCAGAGAATTTGCCGCCACAGAAGGCAGTGAAGTATTTGTTGTATGTGCAAGAATTGAGGAAGAGATTTCCGAGCTTGATGATGATGAGAAAAAAGAATACCTTGATGCCCTTGGTCTTAAGGAATCAGGACTTGATAAGCTTATTAAGGCCAGCTACTCTCTTCTTGGTCTTATCAGCTTCCTGACCTCAGGTGAGGACGAGACCCGTGCGTGGACAATTAAGAAGGGAACCAAGGCTCCCGGAGCTGCAGGCAAAATTCACACAGACTTTGAAAGAGGCTTTATCAAGGCTGAGGTTGTTAACTATCAGGACCTTTTGGACTGTGGTTCATATGCCGCAGCAAGAGAAAAGGGACTTGTTGGCATTGAGGGTAAGGATTATGTGGTAAAGGATGGCGATGTAATTCTATTCAGATTCAACGTCTGATGAATTAACCACAATCATACAGCCGCTGTCAAATTCAACAGTACCCTGCTGTGCTGACAGTTCATTGCTGATACATCTTGAAATTCCGGGCTTTAAGGTATATCCATTAAGTGGATACTTAAAGCCCTTTAATTTTATACCGGTCACCTCTCCGTCAAAGGGTACAAAAGAAATATATCTGCCTGGACAGCTGCTTTTGTCTATACTAAAGCCTGCGTCCTTTAAAAACACAATGTTTCCTCGGTCAATTATTCTGGCTTCTATATCTTTTTCCATAGCAATCTTAAGATTGTGAATATTAGCAAGAAGGTGGTCAATACGTCCACCGGTTCCGCAAAGGATATCTACCGGTTCTCCCCGTTTACACGCCTCCCTGACTGCAATTTCAGTATCAGTATCATCCTTTTCAGGAATAAACTTGCGAATTATAGTTCCATACTGAATATAATTATCCAGCTCTGCCTCTCCGCGGGTGTCAAAATCTCCCACCAGCATATCAGGTATCAGCCCCAGCTTTCTGGCATAAACCTCCCCGTAATCTACGGCAATTACATAATTATAGCTATGCTTTTGTAAAAATGAAACGGCAAATTCCTCATCGAATCTGCCGCCGGTAATAATTAATGTACTCATCTATTCCTCAAATCCGGCAATCACTTCATTGAAAGCCTTAACATTTGCTGCTATGTCATCCTTAAATACTGCTGAACCTGCAACTGCAATATCCACTCCACACTCAATTACCCTTGCCACGTTATCAAGCTTAATTCCGCCATCAACCTCAATTGGGAAGCTAAGTCCCAGCTCTGCTCTTTTGGCTGCAAGCTCTTTGATTCTGTCACAGGATTCCTCAATAAAGGACTGACCGCCAAAGCCTGGGTGGACGCTCATAACCAGAACCATATCACATTCTGGCAGATATGGATACAGCCTGTCCATTGGGGTCTCAGGATTAATTGCAAGTGCTGCTTTGGCACCGGTTTCTTTGATTAATTTCAAAACCGCCATTGGCTCCTTGCAGGCCTCAACATGAACAGATATTATATCAGCACCTGCTTTTCTCATCTGCGGTACATATCTCTCCGGGTCCACTACCATCATATGAACATCAAAGGTCATTGACAGTGCCGGTCTAATTGATTCAATCACAGGCATTCCAAAGGAAATGCTTGGAACAAACATCCCATCCATAACGTCTACATGCAAAATCTGTGTTCCTGCCTTTTCAATAGTGGCAAGCTGTTCTCCAAGTATTTTAAAATCTGCTGAAAGCATTGATGGTGCAAGGTATTTTTTCATTAATATCTCCTCTTGTCTTTCAATTCATTATACATTTCAAGGTATATATCATATCTGATTCTATTGATATCTTTATTCTCAACAGCGGCCTTAACCGCACAGCCAGGCTCATTAACATGAACGCAGCCGTTGAACCTGCACTGCCCCTCGTACCGGGTAAATTCATTAAAATAAAAGCGCAGCTCATTGTCCTCTATTATTGTATAGTCAAGGGACGTAAATCCCGGTGTATCCATTATATAGGTATTTTTCTCAATATTAAAAATTTCCGTGTGTCTTGTAGTATGTTTGCCTCGCTGTATTTTCTCGCTGATAGCTCCCGTTGAGGATTCCGCCTCAGGGAAAATAGCGTTAAGAATTGAGGACTTTCCAACTCCGGACGGTCCCGCAAGTGCAGTAGTTCTGCCATGGAGTATTTGGTGAAGCTCGTCAACACCCTCGCCTGTCACAACGCTTGTAATGAGCACCTTACAGCCGCAATCCTTAAAAATATCCTTTAATTCCTCTATTTTGTCATGGTCGACCTGGTCCGCCTTATTAAAGCATATGGTTGTTGGAATATCGTTGTAATCCATCATAACCAGAAATCTGCTTAAAAGATTAAAGTTAGGTGCCGGTGATAAAGACGCAAAAACGACCAGCGCCTGGTCAATATTCGCAACCGCCGGTCTGATTAATTCATTCATACGGGGAAGAACGGACACTATATTGCCCTTGAACTTCTCTGCATCGATAACATCAATCTCAACATTATCTCCTACAAGAGGTTTTATTTTCTTATTACGGAATACACCACGGGCCTGACATTCGTACACGCCGTTCTGATTGACGTGTACGTAGTAAAAGCCCGCAATTCCTTTAATTATCTTTCCCTGCATATATTCCTCTGTTATTCAGCTTCTGTTGTCCCTGCCTCTGGTGCTGCTGTCTCCGCTGGTGATGCTTCTGTTGTTGTTGGTGCCTCTGTTGTTGGTGCCTCTGGTGTTGTAGTCTCTGCCGGCTTGGTTGGCTCAGGTCCATCACTTACTACAAAGTTAATTGTTGTTCCAGCTGCTGCCTGCTCACCTGCTGTCGCACCACTCTGGGATATAACCTCTCCCTTAGGTGTTGATGCATCATATGCATGTGTGACTGCTCCAACTGTAAATCCTGCCGCCTCAATTGCTTTTCTTGCGTCTGCCTCAGTCTTACCAGTTATCTTAGGAACCTCATTAAGGGTCTGTGTCTTACCCTTGTAAAGAGTTATTACAACTGTATCTCCGCTGTTAACCGTGGTTCCTGCCTTAGGATTAGTATCTGCTACTGTTCCAATAAGTGAAGCATCATCTGTCTCTGTATATTCAAAGGTCACTGAAAGATTCTTATTAGTAAGTGTAGAGTTGGCCTCTGACTGTGGCTTACCCTTAACATCAGGCATTGCAAAGGATTCTGGACCCTTACTTACAGTTACAATAATAGTTGTGTTAGGAGCTACTCTGTCACCTGCATCTACGCTCTGGTGGAATATCTGTCCCTCTGGATAAAGGCTTGAATATTCCTCTGTCTTATTAATTCCAAGACCTGCTGCATTAAGCTTTTCCTTAGCTTCATCATAGGTACGTCCTACAAGATTAGGAACCTCAATTGTTCCATCCTCGGCGGTTGTCACCTCTTCAGTTGTCTTCTTAGAGGTACTTCCCTTAAAGAAGCCTGTCATCTTGAAAATAATAATAAGTGTTATGATAAAAATAACTACCGCAACTGCAATACCAAGGATTGTTATAATCTTATCAATCTTCTTGGATGCATCTGTGTCACCATCATCTCCATCATCCTCATAAAGGTCTGTATCCTCGTCATCATCCTCATCAATCGGCTCAATATAATCTGACACCTTTTTGGCTGCAACAGTTACATCCTCATCTTCATCTCTGACTGGATTAATAACATCAACTCCATCAGCCTTTCTAACTGGCTTCTGCGCTGCCTTCTGGCTAATCTCAGCCAGGTCATCAGCACCAATCATCTGGGTTGGAGCACCTGCCGGAATTGCTGCACCAATTACCACGAAATCCTCATTAGGTGTAATAAGTGAACGCTTTAAATCTGCAATAAGGTCTGTAGCATTCTGATATCTGCGGTCTGTTTTCTTCTGTGTACATTTAAGAACAATCTTCTCAACGCTTACAGGCATATCAGGAAGGTACTTACGTGGAGATACCATATCATCCTGTATATGCTGGAGTGCAACTGCAACAGTTGTGTCCCCATCAAACGGAACATGTCCCGTCAGCATCTCAAATAATGTTATACCAAAAGAATATATGTCACTTTTCTCATCACTATAGCCGCCTCTTGCCTGCTCAGGTGAAATGTAATGAACTGAGCCCATTACTGAGGAATTAATGGTATTAGATGTAGCAGCTCTTGCGATACCAAAATCTGTTACCTTAACCTTACCTTCCTTGGAAATAATAATATTCTGTGGCTTAATGTCTCTGTGAATAATGTGATGTCTGTGAGCAGCTTCGATTCCCTGTGCTACCTGAATTGCAATGCTTACTGCCTCGCGAACTCCAAGTCTGCCCTTCTTCTCAATATACTTCTTAAGGGTTATTCCCTCAACAAGCTCCATAACAATATAATATATTCCAGCTTCCTCTCCAACATCATATACATTAACAATATTGGAATGCATCAGTCCTGCTGCTGACTGTGCCTCTGCTCTGAACTTGGATACAAATGTCTTATCCTGACTATATTCCGACTTTAAAACCTTAATAGCAACAAATCTGTTAAGCTTATGGTCTTTTGCCTTATAGACGTCTGACATTCCTCCTGAACCTATTTTCTCAAGTATCTCGTATCTGTCAGCTATAAACATTCCTTCTCTTAACATACTACCTCCTGTAACCTCACGGCTCTATTATTATAAGCGAAATATTGTCACGTCCACCATTAGCATTGGCAGTCTCAACAAGCGATGCCGCTTTTTCAGTTATATCTTCATTCTTATTAATTATTGCAGCAATGTTCTGGTCATCAATCATATTGGTAAGCCCATCTGAACACATCAGTATCTGTTCATTCTGGTTCAGCTCTACCTCAAAAAAGTCAGGTATCACCTCTGCGCTTCCGCCCATTGCTCTTGTAATTACATTCTTACGTTCATGGGTCCTTGCCTCAGACCTGTCAATGGTTCCAAGCTGTACCATCTCCTCAACAAGAGAGTGGTCTCTGGTTATCTGTCTCAGCTCATCATCCATAACATAAAGTCTGCTGTCGCCTATATTGGCAACATATACCGACCTGTCTATTATGGTAGCTGCGACAAAGGTTGTACCCATCCCTTCATAATCCGGGGAGGTTGCTGCCAGTTCAATCAGCTTTGTATTGGCATATCTGATAGCATCTGAGATTATCGTCACCGGATTATCTCCCTTTGCCTCCTTTACATGCTCAACAAAGGTCTGTACCGAAAATTTGGATGCCAGGTCTCCGGCCTTGTGTCCACCCATGCCATCTGCAACGATGAACAGGTTAGGCAGCCGTCCCACTGACCTTCTGGTACAGAATACATAATCCTGATTAATCTTCCTGCTTATACCCACATCCGTTAAAGCATATGCATTCATTATTTCTGCTCCTTTAGATGCTCGTCACTATATCTTTTTCTTAACTGTCCACAGGCACCATCAATATCCCTGCCCATTTCTCTTCTTATAGTAACATTTATCCCGTTTTTTTCAAGCATATTTTTGAATTTATTCACATCAGCCATCTCCGTCTGCCTGAAATACCGCTCTTTTATGGGGTTAACAGGAATCAGATTAATGTGACAATTCATGCCCTTAACCAGACCAATAAGCTTTCTCGCACATTCCATTGAGTCGTTTTGACCCTTAACAAGACTGTATTCAAAGGTAACACGTCGACCTGTCTGCTCTATATAATGCCTGCATGCTTTCATTATCTCTTCAATTGAATACTTGTTGGCAATAGGCATAAGTGTTTTTCTCATCTCATCATCCGGTGCATGTAAGGATATGGCAAGAGTAAGCTGCAGCTTAAGCTCTGCCAGGTCATATATTCTTGGCACCAGTCCGCAGGTGGATACCGTTAGATTTCTGGCACTGATATTCAAGCCGTTCTCATCTGTCAGCAGCTCTTCAAATCTGATAAAATTATCATAATTATCAAAAGGCTCACCGGAACCCATAACTACAACGTTGGAGACACGTTCTCCTGAATGCTTCTGGATTCTGTATATCTGGTCCAGCATCTCAGAGGGGCGCAGGCTCCTGGCCAATCCATCAAGAGTTGACGCGCAGAAACGACAGCCCATCCGGCACCCGGCCTGAGAGGATATGCACACCGAATTACCATGGTGGTAATGCATAAGCACACTTTCGATAAGATTGCCATCCTCAAGCAAAAAAAGGTACTTGGCTGTCCCGTCCTCCTTGGATACCTGAATATCAACCGGCACCAGTGAGGCAAAAAAAGCATTCTCCTTAAGATAGTCCTTTAATGCCTTGGGGATATTATTCATATCCTCATAGCTGCATGCCAGCCTGACATGCATCCATTCATACAGCTGCTTTCCACGAAATTTAGGAAATCCCGCCTGTACAAGCCAGTCTGTTAGCTCTGTTAGATTAAGTGATTTAATGTCTGTTTTATCCATATTATACTCTTTCAAATGCTGCAATAAAAAATCCGTCATAATTATTCTCGCCATCTGTATCAGAATTAATACCAGGAACAAGTTCTATATAGCCCTTATCAGTAGCTTCGCTCCTTAAAGTCTTAGGAAGCCGCTCACTTATTGGGGTCATTACAAAAGGATGTTCCTTTGCAAACCACAGGGCGTTTTCTATATTTTCCTCTGAATTAACTGTACAGGTGCTGTATATCAGTGTTCCGCCTGGCTTAACATATTCGGCGCAGGCATCTAATATTCTTCTCTGAAGCTGTGCCAGCTCGTGACATTTTTCGGCTGATGCATGATATTTAATATCCGGTTTCTTGTTAATTATACCAAGTCCGGAGCACGGCAGGTCGGCAAGAACGATATCTGCCTTATTAACAGAATCAGGGTCCATAACCTCTGCATCCATAACCGATACACTGACATTCGTAAGCTTCAGTCTGTTAATATTATCACGAATCATATCGGCCTTTGCCTCTGAAATATCTCTGGCATCTACATTGCCTGTGCCCTTAAGCATTTCCGCCATATGCATGCTTTTGCCTCCGGGAGCAGCACATACATCAATTACATAATCGTTTTCCTTCGGGGCTGCCACATGACATACAAGCATTGAGCTTATATCCTGAATGAAAAAACATCCCTCGTTAAATTCAGGTATTTTATCCAGATAGTCATAGCCTGAAATCTCCAGTGCCTCTGGAAGATATGATGAGTGTTCTGCCTTAATACCCTGGGCTGTAAGCTGCATTTGGAGCTCCTGGGGTGTTATTTTATTAACATTACATCTTATTGTAAGCGGACGGCTTACGTACTGAGCCATAAGCATCTGCTTAACTGTATCATAAGGATACTGCTTTGACCATTGCTTAATAAGCCACTCAGGTGTTGAATATGTAACTGACAGATATTTATATCTATTCGTCTTTTCATCAGGAAATGCTATATCAGCCTTATTTCTTCCAATATTACGAAGAACACCATTAACAAAACCTTTAAGTGAGGCATAGCCACGGCCACAGGCCAGCTTAACCGCCTCGTTGCAGGCAGCAAAATCCTCCGTTCCTTCCATATATACAAGCTGATATACACTCATTCTGAGAATATTTCTTATTACAGGCTTCATTTTAGCAGTCTTTAGCTTGGAAAAGCTGTCAATTATGTAATCAAGGGTAATCAGTCTTTCAACTGTTCCAAGAACAACTCTTGATATAAAAGCCCTGTCTGCATGGGGCAGATACTGATATTTGGTAAGGGCATTTTTCAGTACAATATGCGTATACTGGTCCTTCTCATTAATCTCTATTAAAATATCAAGAATTATACTTCTTGAGTTGACTGGCTTGCTCATAGGCTTATTCCCTCTTCAATGCTGTTTCCTCTAAGGAAATCAGCTGCTGACATTCTTTTTTTACCCTCCAGCTGAACGCTTGTGACCTTAAGAGCACCATTACCGGTGCTGATATAAAAGCAGTCATTTTCCACGCAGTATACCGTTCCCGGAAGGCATTTCGGACATTTATCAATTACCTGGGCTTCCCATATCTTAAGCATTTTTTTGTCAAGCATGGTGTATGCCGATGGCCATGGATTAAGTCCTCTGATGAGACGCTCAAGCTCCGCGGCTGACCTTGTAAAATCCAGTCTGCCCAAAGACTTGTCAAGCTTACCGGCATATGTTGACTCTCCGCTTTGAGGTGTAGCATGAACGCTTCCCTCCTCAAGTCCTTTAAGTGTCTCCACAAGAAGGCTGGCGCCATATGCTGCAAGTCTGTCAAAAAGACTTCCTCCAGTCTCTTTTTCATCAAGAATAAGTCTGCCCACCTTAAGAATAGCTCCGGTATCGATTCCCTCGTCCATCTGCATTATAGTTACACCGGATTCTTTTTCCCCGTTAATAACAGCCCACTGAATAGGAGCTGCTCCACGATATTTAGGTAAAAGAGAGGCATGAACGTTAATACAGCCAAATCTTGTCATTTCAAGAATAGACTTTGGAAGAATCTGTCCAAAGGCAACAACCACAATTGCATCTGCATTGTAGTCCCTAAGCTCTTCCACCACCTCGGGTACACGCACCTTAACGGGCGTAATAACCTTGAGTCCATTTTCAAGGGCACATTCCTTCACCGGTGACATGGCTACACCCTTGCCACGGCCCTTGGGCTTATCTGGCTGAGTTACCACACACACTACCTCATGTCCTGCATCTATAATTGCCTGTAATGTACCCACTGCAAAATCAGGGGTTCCCATAAAGATAATTTTCATATTCTACTCCTCGTTAGGCACTGTATCGTAAAGTTCTCCTTCAACATGGTCTATATACAGATCACCTTCAAGATGTGCAAGCTCGTGGCAGATTGCACGTGCCATAAGCTCCTCGCCTTCTATTTCATATTCCTTCATATCCAGGTCATATGCCTTAGCCTTAACATAATAAGGTCTTGTTACATTTCCTGCTTTACCAGGAATGCTTAGGCAGCCCTCGCTTCCTGTCTGCTCGCCTGAGCTTTCAAGAATAACCGGATTAATCATTACAACCGGGCCTTCACCCACATCAATTACAACAATTCTCTTAAGAATTCCAACCTGAGGTGCTGCAAGTCCTACGCCGTCTGCATTATACATTGTATCTAACATATCCTGTGCAAGCTCTTTTATCTTAGGCGTTACCTCCGGTATCTCCTTGCATACCTTTCTTAAAATAGGGTCATCATTAACTCTGATATTTCTTAATGCCATTTTCTTATTCTCCTCATAAAAATATTTATCTGAAATCAAACTGTATCTGACAGTACCTGCTGATTGTATCATCTGTTCTTGAATATGTCTCTATCATATCCTTAATTATTGTAAGAATATGATAATCCTTATGCTTATAATATATCATTCTGTAATACACATCATTGATTTTATATATTGGGGCATCTGCCGGTCCTATCGTCTTAAGTGCCTTATCCCCGCAGCTGTCTGTTAATTTTTTCACAGCTATGGAGGAAGCTATCGCACACTGTTCCTTATCGGAGGCTATTCTTACTGACATCATATGCTCCACAGGTGGATAATCCATTAAGTCCCTGTATGCAATCTCTTCATTATAAAAGCTGTCATAATCCTGTGCCGCAGCATGAATAATGCTGTAATTATCCGGGGCATAGGTCTGAATAACAACCTTGCCGGGCTTATTCGCCCTTCCTGCTCTTCCTGCTGCCTGGGTAAGCAGCTCAAAGGTTCTCTCTGATGCCATATAATCTGAGGAATACAGTGACATATCTGCAAGAAGTATTCCTACCATTGTAACGTCCGGAAAATCATGACCCTTTACAATCATCTGGGTTCCAATAAGTATATCTGCCTCGTGATTGGCAAACTGTTCCAGTATTTTCTCATGCCCATCCTTGCCTCTGGTGGTATCAAGGTCCATTCTAAGGATTCCTGCATTGGGAAAACATCTTCTGGTCTCCTCCTCAACCTTTTCCGTTCCGGCCTTAAAGGTTCCGATATGCTTAGAACCGCATTTTGGACATATTCCTGTATAGCGCTGTTCATATCCACAATAATGACATACCAGTCTCCCTCCCCTATGCTGGGTAAGAGACACCGCACAGTGTGGGCAGGAAATAACATTACCACAGTCACGGCAGTTAATAAAGCCCTGATAGCCTCTCCTGTTAAGAAAAAGCATGGCCTGCTCGCCGCGGCTTAGTGTTTCATTCATAAGCTCCATCAATCTGTCACTGAATATTGAACGATTACCTTTTTTCATCTCCTCACGCAAATCCACTATATCAACGGTCGGAATTGTTCCGCTGCCTGCCCTGTTATTAAGTGTATACAGCTTATAGCTGCCGTTAAGTGCATTATAATATGCCTCAAGAGATGGTGTTGCTGAGCCAAGTATAACCTTGGCATTATTCATACGTGCCAGCTCGACTGCTGTCTCTCTGGCATGATAACGGGGAACAGTTTCGCTTTTATAGGCGCCCTCATGCTCCTCATCTATAACTATAAGTCCAAGCTTCTGAAATGGTGTAAAAAGCGCGGACCTTGGTCCTATCATTATCTTAATCTTTCCCTGTCTTGCCATAAGAAAGCGGTCATATTTTTCGCCCTTGGAAAGCCGGGAATTAATAATTGATACCTTATCTCCAAAACGATTATAGAATCTCATTACCGTCTGATAGGTAAGTGCAATCTCCGGAATTAGTACAATTGCCTCCCTGCCCTGTTGAAGTACATGGTCTATAATCTCCATATATACCTCTGTCTTGCCGCTTCCGGTAACGCCCTTAATCAGGCAGGTATCATTAACGCCATTATCTATATCAGTATTGATATCATTAATTACACTCTGCTGTTCATCATTAAGCGCAAAGCTTCTTTTATTAACAGAATTAACATTAATAGTATTTCTGAATACGGTTATTGATTCCAGCTCGATAATGCCCTTTTCCTCCATAGTTCTTATGGTTGACGGGCTGATATTAAGCTTCTGTGTTAAAAGAGCATAATCAGTAACAGGATTTTCAATTAAAGCCTCTAAAAGTCGTGACTGAGCCTTCCTGCGCTTTAAATCTGCTTCCGCCTTAAGCGATGCTGCTTCTGTTACTGACACCAGAAGATGTACCGTTTTTTTATTCTCTTCTCTTACCTTTTCCTTAACCGGTACCACTGTTTTAAGTGCCTGATTAATTGTGGAGCCGTAATTAGTCTTCATCCAGTACGCAAGGCGTATCAGCTTTCCATCAATTGTAACACTGTTGTCAACAATTCCTGTCACTGCCTTAAGCTTTTCAAGTTCCAGCTCAGGCTTATCAGTTATCTCAACCACATAGCCTCTGCGTCTGCTTTTACCAAAAGGAATTTCCACAAGGCTTCCAATCTGTATACTGCTCTCAAGCTCATCCGGTATAATATATTGAAAGGTTTTATCCAGTTTTTCATGGGATATGTCAACTATGACACCGGCAAATTTCATATACTCAGGCTCCTAATTTTTTCGCAGCTTCTATAATAAGCTCTTTGTCACTCATATGGTATTTAACGCCCTTAATCTCCTGATAATCCTCATGGCCCTTTCCGGCAATAACAATTATATCGCCTTCCTGTCCATTATTAAGCGCATATTCAACAGCCTTGGCTCTGTCTGCAATCTTAACATAGCTGCCATCTGTTTTGTTCATTCCTGTCTCAATATCGTTCATAATGTCTTCCGGGTCTTCATCTCTTGGATTATCACTGGTAATTACTGTAAGGTCAGAAAGCTTTCCTGATATCTCGCCCATCTCAAAACGTCTAAGCTTTGAGCGATTGCCTCCACAGCCAAAAAGAGTGATGATTCTCTTGGGATTATATGCCCTGAGAGTTGTCAGCAGGCTGTTAAGACTCATTGCATTATGTGCGTAATCAATCATTACAATAAATTTATCTGATACCTTTACAGGCTCAACCCTTCCTGCTACCTTGGCATTGTAAAGTGCCTCCTCTAAAAGACCTGCGTCCACATTAAAATGCTGTGAAACAGCTATTGCACATAATGAATTGTATACGGAGAACTCTCCCGGAAGTGTAAGCTCCACATGCATATTGACCTTGCCTGTTACATCATATGAGGTGGTAATATGTCCTCCCTCATGTCTGTATACTATGCCTGTTCCACGAAGCTCGGCCTTTTCTGACAGGCCATAGGTCTCAAGCTCACAGGTATGTCCCTTAAGTACCTCCTGGGCATGCTCATTATCAATATTAATAATTCCCGTTTTACACTGCTTGAATAAAAGACCCTTGCATGCTGCATATTCCTCAAAGCTTGCATGCTCATTAGGTCCGATATGGTCTGGCTCAAGATTGGTAAATACACCTATATCAAAATTTATACCTGCTGTTCTATGAAGCATAAGTGCCTGTGAGGATACCTCCATAACAACGCATTTGCAGCCATCCTCCACCATTCTGGCAAAATACTCCTGAACCTTATAGGATTCTGGTGTAGTATTGTCAGATGGAATTTTAGTCTCTCCAATAATAGTCTCAATTGTTCCAATAAGACCGGTTTTGATATTACATTTTTCAAGAATATCCCTTATCATAAAGGTGGTTGTAGTCTTGCCCTTGGTGCCTGTTATACCTATTGTAAAAAGCTTTCTGGCCGGATAATCAAAATATGCTGCCGACATATATGCAAGTGCCAGTCTGGTATCTGCTGTTTTAACAACTGTAACAGCCTCATACTCCGGTATAAGCTCAATATCCTTTTCTACAATGACTGCTGCTGCACCCGCCTTAACCACACTGTCAATATATTTGTGTCCATCTGACACTGCTCCGCTGATGCATACAAAAACATCACCTGGTTCAACCCTTCTGGAATCATATACAAGGTGGTTGATTTCTATATTTTCATCACCGCTTAGAATTGTATGCTCTGTCTGTGCAAGTAAACTGCTAAGAATCATATTGTTCATCTCCTGTTATCTCAAAAGTTCAACTGATGCCACGCAGTTGTTCATCAGCATTGCTATAGTCATTGGTCCAACACCACCTGGTACTGGTGTAATGGCACCAGCTACAGGCTCAACATCCTCATAATCCACATCTCCGCAAAGAATACTCTTGCCCGTGTCTGAGGTTCCAAGTCTGTGAATTCCAACATCTATTACTGCTGCGCCTTCCTTCACATATTCCTTTGTTATGAATTTAGGCTTGCCAACTGCTACAACGAGAATATCAGCTCTTTTTGCAACCTCTTTCAGATTGGTGGTTCTGGAATGTGCTATGGTTACTGTTCCGTTCTCACGAAGCAGCAGCATTGCCATTGGCTTACCCACTATATTACTTCTTCCTATTACCACACATTCTCTGCCTGCAATCTCAATATTGCTCCTCTTAAGCAGTTCAATAATTCCTGCCGGTGTACAGGATACATAGCCAGGCTGTCCTATGCTTAATGCACCTACACTTTGAGGATGAAATCCGTCCACATCCTTAAGTGGTGATATTGTCTTAATAATTCTATCCTCATTAATATGAGAAGGAAGTGGAAGCTGAACCAGTATTCCATTAACATCTGCTCTGTCATTAAGCTCTGTTATTAATTTCACAAGCTCTGCCTCAGTTGTCTCCTCAGGCAGCTCATATGAAAGGGACTTCATTCCTACATACTCACAGGCTTTTTTCTTGTTGCCTACATATACACTTGATGCCGGGTCAGCACCTACCTGAATAACAGCAAGTGTTATCTCAATTCCATTATCCTTGTACTGGGCTACCTTTGCCTTAACCTCATCCTTAATCTGTGTGGATATTAATTTACCATCTATAAGCTTTGCCATATTTAACTCCTTAAAAATATTTAGAAAAGACCTGTAATCTTGTTATTAACCTCATCATAATCAATGTTCTCTGCAGCAGGTACCTTAGGAAGTCCCGGCATTGTCATAATTGAACCTGTAATTGCAACTACAAAACCGGCTCCTGCGTCTACATAGGCCTCTCTTACATTTACTGTAAAGCCCTGTGGTCTTCCAAGAAGTGACGGGTCATCTGACAATGAATACTGTGTTTTGGCCATACAGACCGGAAGCCTGCCAAAGCCCATTGTCTCCAGCTTATCAAGCATTTTAGATGCCGGACCTGAAAAGCTTACCCCATCTGCTCCATATATTTTAACTGCAACTGCTTTTATCTTATCCTTTAATGACATATCATCTGTATATGTGAGTGTGAATGGTTTTTTCTCCTTATCAATTGACTTAAGCACCTTGTTGGCCAGCTCAAGACCACCCTCGCCGCCTTTTGCCCATACCTGGGACAGTGCAAACTCACAGCCCATTGCTTCCACATGTTCTTTAATGAATTCATGCTCTGCTTCTGTATCTGTAATAAATGCATTAAGGGTAACTACGACATTAACCCCAAAATTCTGCATATTCTCAATGTGCTTGTCAAGATTAACGATTCCTTTTTTAAGTGCTTCCATATTCTCAGGTGTAAGATTATCTTTCTTGACACCTCCGTTATATTTAAGTGCCTTCACTGTTGCTACTATTACAACAGTATCAGGAACAAGTCCTGTTTTACGACATTTAATATCAAGGAATTTCTCTGCTCCCAGGTCTGCACCGAAGCCTGCCTCTGTAACCACATAATCTGCAAGCTTAAGAGCCATTCTGGTAGCTCTTACACTGTTACAGCCATGTGCTATATTGGCGAATGGTCCACCATGAACGATAGCCGGTGTTCCCTCAAGGGTCTGAATAAGGTTAGGCTTAATTGCATCCTTTAACAGTGCTGCCATAGCACCTGTTGCCTTAAGGTCTCCTGCTGTTACAGGCTCCCCTGCATAATTATATGCAACAATTATCTTTGAAAGTCTGTCTTTTAAGTCTGCCATATCTGTTGCAAGACACAGAATTGCCATTATCTCAGATGCTACAGTTATAATAAAATGGTCCTCTCTTACAAATCCGTCAGCCTTGGCTCCAAGTCCGATTACAATATTACGAAGAGCTCTGTCATTCATATCCATGCATCTCTTCCACACTACCTGTCTTGTATCTATACCAAGAGAATTTCCCTGCTGTATATGGTTATCAAGCATTGCTGACAAAAGATTGTTAGCACTTGTTATTGCATGAAAATCACCTGTAAAGTGAAGGTTCAAATCCTCCATAGGTACAACCTGTGCATATCCACCTCCAGCGGCACCGCCTTTAACACCAAAGCATGGTCCAAGTGATGGCTCACGAAGTGCAACTACTGTTTTTTTACCCATTTTGCTAAGTGCTTCTGTAAGTCCGATACTTATAGTAGTCTTGCCCTCTCCAGCAGGTGTAGGGTTGATTGCAGTAACCAGAATCAGCTTTCCATCAGGATTATTTTTAATTCTCTCTTCCAGCTCATCAGAAAGCTTAGCCTTATACTTACCATAGAATTCCAGCTCATCCTCTTGAATTCCTATTTTGGCCGCAACATCCCTGATATGCTCCATCTTTGCTTCCTGTGCAATTTCAATGTCTGATTTAACCATAACTTCATTTCCTTTCTTCCTGCAGTGCAGGCCTCTAAGCTATATTAATTATTACGAAGATACTCTTCAAATTCCTCTACCGTCATAAGCACCTTACGAGGCTTGGTGCCCTCCTCCGGTCCAACAACTCCTGCCTCACAAAGCTGGTCCATAATTCGTGCAGCCCTGTTAAAGCCAATCTTATATACTCTCTGGAGCATTCCGATTGATGCTCTTTCTTTTTCTATTATGAACTTACCTGCCTCAGCAAAATACTGGTCCTGGTCTCCTCCAAAAGTCTGACTCTCTGCAAAGCCCGGATTGCTTATATGCTGGGTTACTTCCTCGCTGTACTGGGTCTCGTCGCAATGATTCTTAATAAATTCTACAACAGCTGATACCTCTTCATCTGATACAAAGGCTCCCTGTACTCGCGCAGGCTTCTGATAGCCCTGAGGATAAAAGAGCATGTCGCCCTTACCCAGCAGCTTTTCCGCACCATTCATATCAATAATTGTTCTTGAATCCACACCTGAGGATACAGAAAACGCAATTCTTGATGGCACATTAGCTTTAATAAGTCCTGTGATAACATTAACACTTGGTCTCTGGGTTGCTATTACCAGGTGAATCCCCGCTGCTCTTGCCAGCTGTGCCAGTCTTACTATTGCATCCTCCACCTCATTGGAGGATACCATCATAAGGTCTGCAAGCTCATCAATAATTATTACAATCTGAGGCATCCTGACAGGCTTATTCTCATCCTCAATGTCTGCAATTGATTCTACCTTTTCATTATAGCCCTTCATATCACGAACGCCATACTGAGCAAATTTCTGATATCTGTCAGTCATCTCTGCAACTGCCCAGTTAAGTGCTCCTGCTGCTTTTTTCGGGTCTGTAACCACTGGAATAAGCAGATGTGGTATTCCATTATACACACTTAATTCTACAACCTTAGGGTCAACCATTATAAGCTTAACGTCATCAGGGCTTGCCTTATAAAGAATACTCATGATAATTGTATTAATACATACTGACTTACCTGAGCCTGTCGCTCCGGCTATAAGAAGATGGGGCATCTTTGCAATATCTGCAATCACTGTCTGTCCCGCTATATCCTTACCTGCACTGAAGGCTATTTTGGAGGAGCTCTTTCTAAAAGCATCACTGCATATCAGGTCACCTAACAATACACCTGAATTCTCTTTATTGGGAACCTCAATACCAACTGCCGCCTTACCCGGTATCGGAGCCTCAATTCTTATATCTGCAGCAGCAAGGTTAAGCTTAATATCATCTGCAAGCGATACTATTTTACTTACCTTAACACCCTGCTCCGGCTGAATCTCATATCTGGTAACTGCTGGTCCACAGCTTACGTCTGTAACAGTAACCTTAACACCAAAATTAGCAAGTGTCTGCTGAAGCTTCATTGCCGTGCGGCGAAGCTCCTCCTTGCTGTCAGCTGAGGCACTGCTTTTTCCGCCTCTCTTTAAAAGATTAAGAGGAGGAAATACGTATTTTTTCTTACGAGGCTTAGGCTTGGCCGGTACCACTGGCTCAGGCTCTGCTTTAGCTTCCGGTTCTGCACCCTTAAGTGCATCCGGTGTCTCATCATTAACTATCTGAGCAACCGCTCTGTCTATATCAATATCATCCACATTTTTATCACTGTAGGATGGTGCATGGTCAGCAGGTATGCTTCCATGCTCCTTATTATATTCCTCTTTAATAAGGTCGGTATCAATTACTCCACTGTCCTCCGAATGAATAACCGGCTGAGGAAGTATCTCTGTATAAGGCTCAAAGGGACTGCTTTGCTCCTCTTCATAATGAACAACCTCACTGTAGCGGTCCTCCTCAAATGGAAGAATATCATCAGAGAATCGGTCTCTTCTGTCTGCCAGCGGCTTCTCATTATCTCCTGCCGGAGTAAAATCAAATATTTCCTCTCCTATAAGCTCCTCAGGATTAATCTCATGGACATCATCAGGCTCAAATTCCAGCTCATCCTTAGGAATCTCTGTGTCATATGCCACACCACGAACCTTTCTGGCTGCTCTTTCAAGTCTGTGTGTTTCCTTTGCCTTTCTTTTAACGGCTACGTCCTCTTTATATTTCTTCACATCATATCTGGCTGTATCATATACCTTCTGGCTGTTCTTCCTGACACCACCAAGGAAGGAATGCTCACTTATGATTACACCACATATAATAATCAGCACTATATCGAATATATAAGCACCTACAACTCCAAACCAGGTACAAAAAAGCTTACATAATGAGCCGCCAAAGAATCCACCGCCATTCTTGTAGAATGAGGAATTATAGTAGTAATCAGTGAATTTCCACTCATCTGCGTGGTTACCCGACACCAGCTGAATGAAGGTACACAAAAAAATCATTGCGAATACTGATGCAATGAGCTTAATTCTTGCAACTGAATTATTCTTGTTGGACATTCCAAAAATAGTTCCGATAAATAAAAGAATCGGGAATATGTACGCTGTCAGTCCAAATAATCCAAAGAAAAATGAGCTGATTCCTGCTCCAACAATTCCTCCCAGTCCAAGATTGGCAAGGAAAAATATTACGGACAGGGCAAGTATTACAAGTATTACCGCTTCCTGAATGATTTTATTATTAATCTGTGGTCTGTCCTTTACAGGATTCTTAACCGGAGTACTTTTTTTAGCTGTTGCAGGCTTTCTGCCAGGTGTTTTTCTGGCTGTTGTCTTTCTGGCTGTTGTACTCTTTTTCCTGTTAGTAGCCATATCAATGCTGCCTCCTGTTCTATTTGAAAATTGAGAATCCCAAGGTTATTAGTCCCACAACGAGACAATAGATTGAGAACCCAATATATCTTTTTCTTCTAATAAGCTTAAGCATAAATTTGATACAGAAGTAACCAACAATTCCTGCAGTAATTGTTCCAAGTATATATCCTGGAAGATTAGCTGAACCGATTGGTTCTGAACCAAAATCCTTGAAATCCACAAGTACTGCGCCAAGTACAGCCGGTATTGACATAATAAAAGAATACTTAACTGCAAGTTTCTTATTATATCCCAGCAGCATTCCTGTTGCAATTGTGGTTCCTGAACGGGAAAGTCCCGGCAGTGTTGCAACTCCCTGAGCAATTCCCACAATAAAAGCACTTGAATATGGTGCATTCTTAACTCTTAGGGTCCCATCAGGATGTCTGTCTGCAAGAAACAGCAGTGCTGAAGTAGCAATCAGACATGCGCCCACTACCCACAGGGTCTCTGATGCCATAGCAATCATATCCTTGCCTACTATTCCAAGTATACCTGTAGGTATTGTAGATATAATTACCATAAGAACAAGCTTCCTGTATGATGAATTAACGATTTTGAAATATGTATATCTGGTATCACCCCTGCGTCTCTTAAAGAAAACAATGAGATTAGCAAAGCATGTAGCCAGCATAAAAAAGAATTCCTGAATCATTCTCCATATATCTTCATGAAAAACAACTATTATGGAAACCAGCGTTCCAAGATGAAGCAGAATGTCAAAGAACAATCCATTATCCAGCTTCAGTCCCAGAATCTGCTTACATATTGCCAGATGTCCGGAGCTGCTTACCGGCAGAAACTCCGTTGCCCCCTGAATTACTCCCATCAAAATTGCCTTTAAAATATTCACACCTTATCCTCCGTCTTTCCTCCAGACTAAAAGCCACATTAGATTATAACATTATACAGAAATTAATGCCATAATATTTTTAACTACATGGATTAATTGCGGGAACATTTCTCGGCATCAATTGCAAGAACCAGCATAAGGGCAGGCAATGCATCCTCTTGTCTTTTAACATCAATTGAATATGTATCCGTCCAGTTAAATATTTCCTTGTTAATATTGGCTACCATAGCACCCTGTGTATTGTATATCTCATAGTCCCACTCCATAAAGTGTCCCTCTACATGCCAGCCATTAAAATCAATATTATATCTCGGACTGAAAAACGACAGTTCCTTACTAATACAGCCGGCATAATTATCATGGTAGTACAGTTCAAATTTGGGCAGAAAAGTAAGCACCACCTGCTTAACTGTGGCAATGTGAACCCCATTACAGTCAAGAATATGCAGGCAGTGCCCCCAGCTTAGCTGACCCTTAACCGTATACACGGTTTCACCCTGCTCGTTGTATATATCGTAGCTGTCAAACCACGAAAACATCCTCTGTTTAAATAAAAGCTTCATATCCAGCCCTCCATAATGAACATATTTTCTTAATATTTTCATTATATCAGACTCTGAAAAATACACAAGCACCGCCTAATGGGTCTGTGCTATCAGCTGCTTAAGCTTGTCATATGCATCCTTAATTGTGCCTGGCTCATTAATTATCCCTGCTTCCACCGCTTCCTCTCCAACTAAAATGGTGCCAAGGTCCTTTGCCATCATGCTTGTCTCCATCATCATGTTCTCCAGCTCATTTACCGGACACTGGCTGTGGTCAGAGATAAATCCCACAATTCTGTCCTGGATTGATTTAAACTGCTTATATGTCTGCCGGGTTCCAAGTATAGTTCCATTCATTCTTACCGGATGGATAATCACTGTTGCAGTAGACACTATATAGGAATAATCAGCAGCCACAGCAATTGGTACTCCAATTGAATGACTGTCCCCGATAACCAGTGATACTGTAGGCTTACTTAAGCCTGCAATCATTTCTGCAAGAGCAAGACCAGCCGACACATCTCCACCAACAGTATTAACAAGAAAAAGAACACCCTGTACCGCCTCATCATTTTCTATCTCTGCAAGCATCGGCAAAATGTGTTCATACTTGGTTGTCTTTCCCTCCTTAGGGATATTGTCATGTCCCTCAATCTCACCTATAATACATATAGTCTTAATTGAACCGGTCTGAACAGTTCCATATTCCTTAATATCATTTTTTTCTTCCATAGCATACCTCCAATAATAGGAAGTATTCCCCAATCTACAGAATAAAATCCGTAAAAATAACATTACTTACATCAATTCCGCTCTGCGTAAGTCTTATATTATCTCCATTTCTTTCCATGTGTTTGCTGCGACAGTATTTGTCAATAACATCACCATATACATTATCAATATGTCTGCCAAATCTCTGTCTGAATTCATTAATATTAATGCCGCTAATCATCCTAAGACCAAGGTACATAAACTCTGCCATTGCATCCTTTGGTGTAATTACAGTCACATCACATTTATCCTGTAAGGGATTGGCTATATAAGACTGCAGCTCTCTTACATTGCTGTATCTGACACCGTGAATATATGAGGCTGCCCCCAGACCGAAGCCTGCATATTCCCCACCCTGCCAGTAAATAATATTATGTCTGCATTCTCTTCCGGCTCTGGCATAATTAGAGATTTCATAATGACCATAGCCTGCCATTTCAAGATACTTATTGGTAGCATAATATATTTCCCTTTCTGTATCCTCATCAGGAAGCTTTACAAGTCCCTGTTCAACCTGTTCATGCAGTCTTGTTCCCTCTTCAACAATAAGACTGTAGGCGGATATGTGGGCAGGACGAAGCCTTGTAACTGTCTGAATTGTATGAATCCAGGATTCTACAGTCTGTCCCGGAAGTGCTGACATAATATCAATATTAATATTATCAAAGCCACACTGTCCAGCAAGAACATAAGACTCCAGAAATTCCTCAAAGCTGTGTATTCTTCCCAGTGCCTTTAATTCGTCATCATTAACTGACTGCAGTCCAAAGCTTAATCTGTTAAAGCCGGCATTTCTGTAAGCCTTAAGCTTTTCCAAATCCACTGTTCCGGGATTACATTCTATTGTAATTTCAGCATCCTGTTTTACATTATATTCGTTAATGATACATTGCAAAATATCACAGGTTAAACTCCAGTCCATTATGGACGGAGTTCCTCCCCCAAAGAATACTGATTTTACCACATACTGACTGCCCCGTGACTCTGCAAAGGCTTTAATCTCTTTAAGCAGTGCCTGCACATATTCTTCATGAACCTCAAGCTTACATGGTGCTGAAAGGAAATCACAGTATGCACATTTAGATACGCAAAAGGGGATATGTACATATATCCCCAGCTCTTTAATATTATTCATAATTATTCTACACTCTGCCTGTAATCTTATTGGTAAGCTCCTGCAGTCTTTTACACCTGCTGCGGCGTATTTTTCTTCTCAGATAGCGAAATACCCTGCTCTCGCCTTTTTCAGCCAGCATACGCAGTACCTTTTCAAGCTCCCTGTCAGTTTTGGCATTAATTAGAATCCTGCCTTTTTTGCCAAGATAATAATTAAGGGAGGACTGGTCTGTATAATCCTCACCATAATATATTTTACTTGCCGCTATCCTGTCACATATCATTTCCACAAAATATCTTGGCGGCATTTCTACACCCTCAAGACTTTTCGTTCTGGAATTATAGTCATTCCAGTATTCATAATGATGCTTATTACGCCCCTTATGGTGGAGCCATGCCTTTGAATAGCCGTATTCCTCACGTTCTCCCTCATTAGGACTTCTATTGCCCTGATAATGAAGAACTCCCTGAATAAACTCTGTAGGGCTGTATTTGGAAAGGTCATGAAAAAGACCCTGTATTCCAATACCCGCCCTAAAGCAGTTTTTAATTACTTCATGTCTGTGTCTTGTTATAGTTCTGAAATGATTTCTGGCATTATCCATATAATTCAACATTTTTAAGCCTTCCTTCTGTTATCAGTCATCATCAAGCTTTAATACACTCATAAAGGCCTGCTGTGGAATCTCTACGTTGCCCACCTGCCTCATTCGTTTCTTGCCTTCCTTCTGTTTTTCCAAAAGCTTCTTCTTACGTGAAATATCACCGCCGTAGCACTTGGCAAGTACATCCTTGCGCAACGCCCTTACTGTCTCTCTGGCAATTATTTTGCTTCCAATTGCAGCCTGAATAGGTATCTCGAAAAGCTGTCTTGGAATCTCGTTCTTAAGCTTTTCGCACATCTTACGTCCTCTTTCATAGGCACTTTCCTCAAATACGATAAAGGACAATGCATCCACCTCTTCCTTATTAACAAGGATGTCCAGCTTGCAAAGCTTGGAACGCTGATAGCCCTTCATCTGATAATCAAAGGATGCATATCCTCTTGAACGGGATTTCAGTGCATCAAAGAAATCATAAATAATCTCATTAAGCGGAAGTACATACTTAACGAGGGCTCTGGTTCCTTCAATATACTCTATTCCAATATATTCTCCACGTCTCTCCTGGCAAAGTGTCATAATAGCACCTACATATTCTGAGGTTACCATAATCTCCGCATCAACAACCGGCTCCTCCATGTAATCAATCTCTGACGGGTCAGGAAGATTGGATGGATTGGTAAGCTCAAGCATTGTTCCATCGGTCTTATAGACTCTGTATACAACGCCTGGCGCTGTAGTTACCAGGTCAAGATTATATTCTCTTTCAAGTCTCTCCTGAATAATCTCAAGATGGAGAAGTCCCAGGAAACCACATCTAAATCCAAAACCAAGGGCAATAGAGGTCTCAGGCTCATAGAAAAGCGAAGCATCATTAAGCTGAAGCTTTTCAAGAGCATCCTTTAAATCCTCATAATGTGCACCATCTGCCGGATATAATCCGCAAAATACCATTGGATTAACCTTTTTGTAGCCTGGGAGCGGCTCTGTACATGGATTGTCGGCATCTGTCATTGTGTCACCGACTCTTGTATCCTTTACATTCTTAATGCTTGCTGTTACATATCCAACAAGTCCTGCTGACAGCTCATCACATGGAATAAACTGACCGGCTCCAAAATATCCAACCTCAACAACCTCTTCCTCTGCGCCCGTAGCCATCATTCTAATTCGTGTGCCCTTTTTCACAGTACCCTCTTTGATTCTGCAGAAAATAATTACCCCCTTGTAGGAGTCATATATTGAATCAAAAACAAGTGCCTGCAGCGGTGCCTCCGGATTACCTGACGGAGGTGGCAGCTTCTTCACAACATCCTCAAGCACCTCTTCTATATTAATACCATTCTTGGCTGATATAAGCGGTGCATCCTGTGCCTCTATTCCAATTACATCCTCAATCTCATCCTTAACAAACTGTGGCTGCGCGCTTGGAAGGTCAATCTTATTAATTACCGGGAACACCTCAAGATTATGGTCAATTGCCAGATATACATTGGCAAGTGTCTGTGCCTCAATTCCCTGAGCTGCATCCACAACAAGAATTGCACCCTCACAGGCTGCAAGACTTCGTGATACCTCATAATTAAAGTCTACATGACCCGGTGTGTCTATAAGGTTAAAAATATATTCTTCCCCATCATCAGCTGTATAAATAATTCTGACAGCCTGGGATTTAATTGTAATTCCTCTTTCTCTCTCAAGGTCCATGTTGTCCAGAACCTGTGCCTGCATCTCTCTTGAGGTAAGGAGTCCTGTTTTCTCAATAATACGGTCAGCAAGCGTTGATTTGCCGTGGTCAATATGGGCGATTATACAAAAATTTCTTATTTTACTCTGATCTATATGTGACATAATATGCCTCCTTGCGTGGATAGTATAACACAATCTTTTTATATGTAGCAATAACAAATCCTCTGCTTGCCATGAATTAATGATTATAGTAATATAAAGGGAAGAAAAAAATCAGGAGCATATTATGATAACAGCAGGTTTTATAGGACTTGGGCTTATTGGTGGTTCCATCGCCAAGGCTCTTAAAAAATCCGATTCATCCATACAGATTGTTGCATACAACCGTAATCAGCAGGTTCTGTCTCAGGCACTTGCTGACCACACAATTGATATTCCGGCAGCAGCCGTTGACAGCACCTTTAGCCAGTGTGACATTATTTTTCTGTGCACCCCTGTGGAATATAATTCACAGTATCTTGAAAAGGTCAGACCTTATATTAAAAAGGGCTGTATTATTACAGATGTTGGCAGCGTCAAGGGCTATATTCACACAACTGTAAAGAAGCTTGGAATGGAGGACTGTTTTATCGGTGGACATCCAATGGCCGGCTCTGAACAGACCGGATACAAGGCAGCCTCTGCATATATACTTGAAAATGCCTATTATGCCATTACCCCTACAGCTGCAACCTCAGATGAAGCCTTGAATTATTATGTCAACCTGGTTAAAAAAACAGGTGCAATTCCAATAGTAGTTGACCCTGATATTCACGATTATGCAGTAGCAGGAATAAGCCATGTTCCCCACCTTATTGCATCCAGTCTCGTTAATATGGTCAGGGAAAATGATACTCCGGATGAGCTTATGAAGCTCCTTGCAGCCGGCGGTTTTAAGGATATTACAAGAATTGCTTCCTCCTCTGCCGATATGTGGTCCCAGATATGCGGTACCAACCAAAAGCAGATATCCCATATTCTCCAGCAATATATAGCTTATCTTACCAATGTGAAGAGCTATGTGGACAATGGTGACGAGAATGCCATACATGAAATGTTTGTCCAGTCCAAGGATTACAGAGATTCAATTAGTATTATGACCAAGGGACCTGTTCTCCCATCCTACTCTATGTACTGCGATATAGAAGACCGTGAAGGCGCATTAAGCTCAATTACACTTCTTTTATCCCAGAATCATATCAGTATTAAGAATATTGAGATTATTCACAACAGAGAATATAAGCAGGGTGTTCTGTTAATTGACTTTTATGACAATCATGCTTATGAACAGGCTCACAATATTCTTTGCAGCAATGGCTACACAATATATCAATAACAATCGAGGAAAAAATTATGAATTTTAACAAGGTCAGGTCTGTTCACGGTGAAATTACCGTACCAGGTGACAAATCCATATCACACCGCGCCGTAATGTTCGGCTCAATTGCAAAGGGAACCACTAATATAACAGGCTTTCTTCAGGGTGCTGACTGTCTTTCAACTATTGACTGCTTTCGCCGAATGGGAATAGATATAATTAATGACAGCTCCAACGTTACCGTTCACGGAAAGGGACTCCATGGTCTTACAAGTCCATCCACTATTCTTGATGTTGGCAACAGTGGAACTACTACAAGATTAATCAGCGGAATACTTGCAGGTCAGAGCTTCAATTCAACGCTTAATGGTGATGCTTCCATTCAGAAGCGTCCAATGGACCGAATTATTAAACCCCTGTCAATGATGGGCGCTGATATTACAGGACACGACGGCACCTCTATGGCTCCGCTTTTAATTAATGGCAGAAGGCTTCACGGAATACACTATACCTCTCCTGTTGCCTCTGCTCAGGTAAAATCCTGTGTTCTTCTTGCAGGTCTGTATGCAGATGGTATAACCTCTGTTACAGAGCCATCCCTATCACGCAACCACACGGAGCTTATGCTTGGTTCCTTTGGTGCAGATATTACAGCTGATGGTCTTACTGCTTCAATTAAGCCTGTCAGCCAGCTATATGGACAGGATATTCATGTTCCTGGAGATATCTCCTCTGCTGCATATTTTATTGCAGCTGGACTTATTGTTCCTGACAGCGAGCTGCTTATCAGTAATGTTGGAATTAATCCCACAAGGGATGGA
Source organism: uncultured Butyrivibrio sp. (assembly GCA_964441705.1). Taxonomy (GTDB): domain Bacteria; phylum Bacillota; class Clostridia; order Lachnospirales; family Lachnospiraceae; genus Eshraghiella. Next base: position 6,029 of record CAYTWF010000032.1, on the reverse strand, counting down.
ATTATCAGAGTATGTCAGGCAATGGGCGGCAGTATAAAGCTTCTCAATCAGCGTATTGTGGGTGGTGAACCTGTTGCAGATATTCTTGTTACAAGCAGTTCTTTACATGGCACGGTTGTTGAGGGAGATATTATCCCTACACTTATTGACGAGCTTCCGGTAGTGGCTGTTCTGGCTGCATATGCTGATGGAACCACAATAATTAAGGATGCTGCCGAGCTGAAGGTAAAAGAATCCGACCGTATAGCAGTCATGACTAAGAATCTTTCACTAATAAATGTTGACATTACTGCAACGGCTGATGGAATGATAATCAATGGCGGACGCAGTGTACATGGTGCCACCGTTGACAGCTATATGGACCACCGAATTGCAATGTCTTTTGCTGTAGCCTCCCTTATGGCTGAGGGAACCACAACAATTACCAATGCAGACTGTGTTAACATCTCCTATCCTCAGTTCTATGATAGTCTTGCCTCAATATGTCGTTAGATTAATCACAATACACTAATTATATGTGAGCTCCCGGTCCAGCATCTGTGCCAGGGGCTCCATTGCGTTATACACCTCCTGATAGGTGTTAGTCTGAGCACCGGCTTCTATAAGCATGGAGCGGCCTCTGTGATGAAGACAGTATCTATAGCCTGAAATATATATACATCTTATGAAATCCGGATACTGCACCTTTCCAATCAGATACATTTTGTATGTCATTGCAAGATTTTCATTAAGATATGGATTGTACAGATAATCTATGGCTCCCTGCTCATTAGTGTAGCTTATTCCATTAAACAGCATTATTTTCGCTGTATTTTTTCCATTAATATCTGTTACAAGATGCTGGTCCTGAGGGACTCCATCACGATGAAGGTCAATAACAACCTGAATTGAGGGATTGTCAGTAAGTATCTGCTCAAGTCTTTCATTAGCATAGGTATAGGCCTTACTTCTGTCCAGAACTCCATCAACCACGTCAAAAGAATCAGTAATGTGCATAACATTATAACCATACTGACTGGTTAAAAGCTCCGTAAGATATGTTCCCACATCCACAATGGTCCTGCCATTATCCCCGGAATCTGCAAAGGTTTCATGCCCATGAGTATGAAATATAAGAATCTGAGGCTGCGAGGCATCCTTTTTGATTGTCAGGTCAGTTGCTGCCAGCTGCGCCGGCTTTAAAAGCTCTGGCTTAAGCGTTGTAACAGATGGAACCACATAGAAATTATTAAGTACATAATTATAATCCATCAGCTTTTCCATTGGATATACCTGTGCTGCTGCCTCCATAATTGAGCTGTTAACCGCTGGTGGTGCTGCTGCCTCAGTAGTCTGTGGTGGCAGGCTTTCTGTGGTCTGCGTAATATCCTCACTGGTCTCTGGCAGCGTCTGGGTAGTACTGCTCTCTTCATATACCGGCGCCTGAAAGGAATTGTCTACATACCCTTTTGCATAAAATGACGCCCCCGGCATAATTACATTCGTGACCAATGAGGTAATGCATCGTGCCTCCAGTGTTTTATCATTAATATCTTCAACATCAATCTTGGTAATACACACATCAACAGCGGATTGTCCAATAAAATCCACTGCTTTTCCTTTAATATCCTCCAGCACTACATCAAGTCCTGTTCCAAAGATTTTCTGTAAAATATATATTATAATTGATGATACGCAGAAAAATACTGCAAATTTACTTATTCTAAATCCACTGTCTGATTTCATTAAATATCTGTATCTGTTCAATTTATGTCCTTACAGACTGCTTTCTTCAATATATTCCCATGTCTGTCCAATTATTCATTGGTCATACACATATTAATGGCTTCGGATATTGTATAGCTTTCTCTTTTTATTGTTGCATCTATATCCTTAGGCGTAATATACATGCTCTCATACTCTGCAAGATTAATTGCGGTGGTGTCTACCTTATTACGCTCAAGCGAATCATATATAAGTGTTGCGCCATCAACTACAGTAGGGATTCCCACCGCAATAACAGGGATTCCCATTGTTCTTTTGTTAATGGCATTACGGTCATTACCTACTCCTGAGCCCGGGCATATGCCTGTATTAGTTATCTGGATTGTGGAGTTAAGCCTTGAAAGGCTCCTGGCCGCCAGCGCATCTATAACAATGAGTATATCCGGGCTTGTCTTTTTTACAACTGCACTTATTATCTCCGAGGTTTCCATCCCCGTTTGTGCCATTACACCGGGAATTATTGCGCTTACCACTGCAAAAGCATTGTCAACACTATCATAACCCATGTATTCAATGAGATGCCTTGTAATCATCAGATTGGACACCACCCCTGGTCCAAGTGCGTCAGGTGTGGCCTTGGTATTGCCAAGTCCCGCCACAAGAATCTGTGGCACGTTATTTTCCCAGCTGTAGTTCTGAGCTATGAGCCTCTTCAGCTGAGCAGCCAGTGCCCGTGATATGGCCATATGAAATTCCTCATCCTCGTTTTTAAGATGGGGAACCTCCATTGTTATATAGGTTCCAATTGGTTTTCCAATTTTACCTGCTGCATAACGGTTAAGCACATCCATACGGATAATATTAATATCATTTTTTTCATCATAATCCTCTGATACCTTTATCCCCTTGATTAATCCCTTATCTTCTGTTATATTATTCTTCGCTTCAAGTGCAAGGTCAGTCCTGATTAACGTTTTATTATCCATATTTTGATTCCTTTGCTTTTTTATTTATTTTAAGCAAAATAAGGAAATTTATGTATTGACATTGTTCTGTATTTACTATATTATACTATAGTATGTTTACATTGAATCGTCCGTGTCCGGCTTTAATGTAGATAGATGTTTTCCGCCGACTCGTCGTTTCGGATGGATAACGATTTTTTCACTTTACAATAAATTGGAGGTGCCCAGATTGGCTAACATCAAATCTGCAAAAAAGAGAATCTTAGTTAATGCAACTAAGGCCGAGAGAAACAAATCCGTTAAGTCTGCAATCAAGACTTATGTGAAGAAGGTTGAGGCTGCTGTTACATCAGGCGATAAGGAAGCTGCAAAAGCTGCTCTTCTTACTGCTTCTACAGAGATTGATAAAGCTTGTTCAAAAGGAGTTTTCCACAAGAACACAGCTGCTAGAAAAGTTTCTCGTTTAACAAAGCTTGTTAACGGAATGGAATAGATTTTCTAACAAATTTAAAGAGCATCTGCAATGACAGTAATTACTGTCAGGCAGATGCTCATTTTTTTATTTCCCCATTATCATATTCCTCAGCCACTTTCCAGCATCACTTAAGTCCTCGGTACTCCACCCTGATGTCTTGCTGCAGCTACTGTTAATAAGTGCAGAGGTCTCAGCCTTGTTGCATAGACTCCAGCCTGCATAAGACAGATTATAGTCATTAATCAGTTTCTTCCATTTATCTGCTGAATCATAATCTATTCCCCCATTGCCCGAAGCATCACATATGCTGAATTCCGATATGAAAACAGGTACTCCGGCTGAAACAGCATTCTTAACCTTATCCCTGAGCCAGTCCTTATGGGTTGCGGCATAAAAATGAACAACATACATAACATTAGATGGCTTACTTACCTGATTATTAACTACCTCATCTACATTCTGCGACCAGTTAGGGGTACCTACAAGAATAATCGCATCACTGTCATACTGTCTTATTATTGGAATAATTGTATCCGCATATGCCTTAATTTCCGTCCATCCAGTATTAACAGGTTCATTGCATATCTCATATATAACATTATTGTTATTACAGTATTTTTGAGCCATTTTGGTAAAAAAATCTATTGCTGATGCCTTATTGGTATTAGGATTACCATCACTTAATATGTGCCAGTCAATAATTGCATACATTCCAAGCTCAGTACAGGCGTCTACTCCCTTGCAGACAGTGGCTTCCAATGCCGCCTTATCACCGCCAGTGCAATAGCCCCCATTCTCTGCCGAATACATTGCAATTCTTACCATATTGCAGCCCCAGTCATCACGCAGCGTCTGAAAGGCTTCCTTGGATACATACTGAGGAAACCATGCTATTCCATGGGTACTTACACCCTTAAGCTGATATGCGTTCCCATTACAATCTACCAGGCCTGTGCCCTTTAGTGACAGCTTTCCATGATTGGCTAAAGGTGTTCCTGATTCCGGCACATTTGTAGAATTATTGCTCTGCTGCGAAGCGGCTGTTGTTTCTGGCTGAGCTGGTGCAGTCTCACTTGCTTCCTCTGTAGTTGTCTCTTCCGGAGCAGTCACCATTACATTCGCAGTGAAATCCTCCATTTCTGTCTGAGCTTCCAGAATAATTCCAATATCATTAATGCTTCCATTTGCCCCAACAGTAGAATTGTAGTCCTCTGAAAATATTGTCAGGGTAGTTCCCTCAAGACTGCAAAGACAGCACCAGAACTGTGACAGCTTAGTACCCTTTGGCACCTCTACCTCCAGTCTCCAGCCTGACACACTTACATCTGAGCTGTTAGATATGGTCACTGCATACTGATAAAAATGTGTGTTTCCACTTTTCCATGCATTGCTAATCTTCCATTCGGATGTAAGTACTGATTGCTGGTCTGAGGTCTGTGTTGTCTCCTGCTTAGTCTGTTCCTTAGTAGTTTCTTTCTCAGCCTTAGTGGTCTCCTCCTGTTTTTTTTCAGTAGTAGTTTCAGTATTGGTCAAATCCTTGTGTCCCCACACACCTGTTGCCAGCAGAACAATTGTAACAATAACAATTACTGCCGCAACAGCTGCCCCAATAATAATCCATCGTTTTCCTTTACTCTGTGCCTTTTTATTCTCTTCCTCATTCATAATTATTGCATCCCCTTAGTATATTTTACATGCTGTACTTAATGATAAGCAGCTCTACTGCATATGTGTCCTCTGCATTGCCTGTCTTAACCCCTGTTTCCGCCTTAGCACAGTCCTCAACCGCTGCTTTAAGCTGTTTTTGTGTAAAGCATTTAGCCTGCGCCACATATCTTCCTGTAAAAAATGGTCTTAATCCCAGCTTCTGCGTAATCGCCTGATTGGAATGTCCGGCATCAATCATCTCTCTTACACCCATAAGTATAATGAACTGACGGGCAAGAAGAGCAAGAATCTTCATTGGAGGTTCCTTAAGTGCCAGTAAATCTCCATACAGCCTTATAGCTTCGTCTTTTTTCTTAGAAGCAATTGCATTAATCATATCAAAAATTCTGTCAACAATCTGCACCGTGCATACTGCATCAATATCCTGTGCTGTAACCACCTGCCGGTCTCCGGTATATGCAATAAGCTTAGCTGCTTCGTTGCTGATATTATCCATATCAGAACCTGTTCTCTGTAGGAACAGCTGCATGTCACTGCGGGTTATTTTCTTATCAGCCTCGGTAAAAAAACGAAGCGTCCAGGTAATCAGTGCATCCTCTGTCTGCTGTTTCAGCTCGCACACATAGCCTATGTCATTAACTGTTTTATACAGCTTATTGCGCTTGTCTACATCGCTTTCACAGAACACAAAAATCGTGGTCTCCGGTGCATTTTTCACAATATCCACCATTGCATCAGCTGAAGTCTTAAAAAGCTGGCTGTCCTCAATTACAATAAGTCTTCTCTCTGCAAAAAAAGGGAGAGTCTGACTGGTATCCCGGACGTCACTAATATCCAAGTCTTTGCCCTCATAATAGGAGCTGTTCATTGAATCATCTCCTGCAATGGCCTGCATCAGCTTATGCTTATACATTCTTTTAAGGTAATCCTCTTCTCCATAGAGAAGGTATACCCTTTCAAACTTGTCTTCCTGTATGTTCTTATTAATATTCTTCATATTTCCTGCCTGTTGTTTAATAGGTTTATTTTAACACATAAGCGTCTTTGTTACAATTATTTGCGAAACTGAAAGATTACAGCACCTTCAGTATCCGTTCTTCTGATTACAGCATTACTTCGGACTGCATTATCAATAGTTCTCTTTCCCGGATGCCCATAATCATTGTCAATACCACAGGAGATAATAAGCTGGGAGGGAGCTACCGCTTTGATAAATT
>CAYTWF010000031.1:0-36176 GCA_964441705.1 uncultured Butyrivibrio sp. | reverse complement strand
AACACTTAGGTAGGAACTCTATTCTATTGTGTCCTTGACTTGGGGTACAGTTTATAACCTCTATATACTCAATGCCTTTTTTATATATGGAATTAGTAATAATAAAACTGCATACAGTCTTGAATACATACTCACCTATTGCAAAAATCAATCCATGCTGCTCTGCAAGGGGAATAAATTCCTCAGGGCTTATGAATCCAAGCTCCTCATCCTGCAGGCGTACAAGTGCCTCCAGTGACGTAAAATATCCCTTTTTCACAGAATATATAGGCTGGTAATACACCTGAAACAGATTCTCTGCCACAGCCTTTTTCATTATCTGGAGTATTTTATTCTCACGTCTTTTTCGCTCTAAAATCTCCTCACTGGCATTCTCAATAACCGCATTATCCTGCTCCTTAAAATCCTTAAGAGAATATTCAATTGTCTCAACAATATCCTCAAGACTTTTAACATTATCAGGATAGTTCATGCAGCACATAAATGCAGACATGTGAACCTCTGCACCCTGGCACATAAATGGTCTCCCAAATCTGTCTCTTATAATATCTATTATTTCCTGAGTAGTATGATTTTTCTCATTAACAAGCAGTGCAAAGCGCACTCCTGATATATGAAATGCCTTACAGGAGGTGCTCATAAGAAACTCTGATACGCTTCGGAGTATATCATTACCATTCTCGACGCCTACAGCATTGTTAATATATTTCATTCCATCAAGCTGGATTCCTATTATGCTGAATTTTCTGTTTTCTCCAATTCTGGAATTAACTACTTCCACAAAAGCTTCCCTGTTAAATGTTCCAAGCTGTTTGTCCTCATAATTCTGAGGGTTCTCAAGGGAAAGATATACCAGCAGTATAGATATAGACACTGCAAAAGGCGCTATCATAAGTGAAGGATTCACCATCTGAATAATCACAGCCGCAATACTGGACAATGTGAAAAAGCACACTGAAGCCTGCTGTGTTGCAGTCATTCTATTGTGAAATCTTAGTGTACATACCAGCGACATTACAATATAATACAAAGCAATAACATACAGCACTATCATATGATTGCCATAATGATATTCATTGTCAGCAAAGTAAAACACACCATTGGTAAATGGAGTAATCATTATAAGAACTATATCAATAACTATTGGAAACAGCCATAGAATTCTGTCTGCAACAGACAGCCTGTCGCGATATGTGGCATTAAGAATATATCCATAATAAAAGAAAGCGCACGAATTAAAGGCTATAAGATAGCAGCCCTTAACGCAATATACTATCCATAACGGGAAATTCATATAAAAAGTGGTGGTATAGCAGTCAACTATGTCCAGCACCGGCGATATAAACGCACATATAACCAGTGCTGAATACAGTCTCTTCACTGTCGAATCCAAATTTTTCTTAATAAAAAAATGCAGCATTACTGTTAAAGATATAACAATTGCTGCGACGTCATATTGAAGTATGTAATTCATTGACTCATCTCCGCAATATAATTAATAATACTCCGCTCATGCCAAAGCACTCACCTAGTACGATTATACTATATATTTAGGAAATTAACAAGAATTACTAGCTTCTTTTGTCGATAATTAAGCTATACAGTATGAAGCAATTTTAGTTGAAAATTCCTCTCCCGGTTCACCATAAGTTAACAGCTCTATATTCTTATTAAGTCCAATTGACAAAACTCCAAGTAAAGAACAGGCGTCAACGGTAAGGCTTCCACATACAAGGTCAGCATCGCAATCACTTCTGCCCATCATATTAACAAAATCCACAACATCCTTCTGTGATTCAAGTTTAACAGTATATTTATTCATATAATTACCTCCATTTGAAATAAAAAGAGCAGGAACATGTATTAAATACTATCCCCACCCGCTGTTAGTGCAATTATATATGCTGTTGACCATTTCATCAATAGGTAATTATCGACAACAGCGACAATATTTTGTTCTATTTTGTCAAATTATACTATTTCAAGGATTTAATTGACGGATAATATCGGAATAAAGCCTTGGCAAGTATTTTGTTCCTGGCAACATATGTGTTATTCCAGAATCTTGCATCATCGGATACATTTCTGTTATCTCCCATTACAAAATACGAGTCATCCGGTACATCATATGGTCCATAGTTTCCCATCATCGGTTCGGCAATATAACCCTCCTCAATGAGCTCACTATTAATATAAAGCTGATCGTCCTTAATCTCCGCCGTATCACCTGGTACTCCTATTATACGCTTTATAAATATCTGAGACTCATCATCAGGATATTTGAACATAATAATATCCCCACGTTCAGGCTCGGAGAAAAGATACGCAAGTCTAAATCCAATAAGTCTGTCATCCACATTAATTGTTGGTACCATAGAGGTTGATGGTACATGTGCATTAAGTAAAACAAATCTGTTAATGGCAAATGCCGCAACTACTGCTATGGCAAGAATAATCACATAGCTGAATATCTCTCTAAGCACACCAATTCCAGTGGTGCGTCCTGTACCGGCAGCATCACTGGAATTGTCTGTATCTTCTTCTATTAATATGTCCATACTGTTCTTAACAGTATCATCTGTATCATCTAAATCTATATTGATATATTCAATATCTTCAGAATCATTGTGGTTCTCAGCCATAGGATTCCCCTTTAATAATTATTTTGTAAGGAGTTCCATTATCTTGTTACTTCTTGCAATGAATGCTGTCATCTGCTCTGGCTTAAGTGGTGCATGACTAATAAGTGCCAGATCATATAACTGCTCACAGAGCATTGTAACATTGTCACTCTGAGGGTTGTCAAGTATATATTGTACAAGATTATTATTAACATTGAGAATAAGGGTCTCTCCTGCATCTCCAAACATTGAAGGGTCCATTCCGTTAGCAGCATACATCTTCATCATATCTGCCATTCTCTTAGAATTCTCATCAATGGTAATCATAGAAGAAATATCTGGATTCTTCAGCTTATCTGCCTGAACCTTAAGGTCATCCTTGCCAAGTGCCTTCTTAAAGGTCTCAGTAAGCTTATCATTCATCTCCTTAATAGCATCCTTATCCGCATCAGTTGTCTCCTCTTTAAGAGTTGATGACAAATCAGAATCAATGCTTAAGAACTTAACCTTATCATTCTTCTGCTCAAGATGCGTAATAAAAGGCTGGTCAATATTATGCTTAAGAATTACAGCATCCATTCCTGCATCCTTAAACAGCTTAATATACTGTCCCTGCGTAATCTCATCTGTTACATAGAATATTGTATTCTCATGTTCCTTCTTATTCTCCTCAAGACATTCAGGCATAGTAAGGTATTTACCATCAAGATTCTTGAAAAGAATGTAATCATTCATCTTCTCACAGAACTTGTCATCCTTAAGGCATCCAAATTTAATAAATGGGCTTATATCATCCCAGTACTTCTCATAAGCTTCCTTCTCCGTCTTACACATTCCTGAAAGCTTATCAGCAACTTTCTTAGTTATGTAATCAGAGATTTTCTTAACAAAGCCGTCATTCTGTAATGCACTACGTGATACATTAAGCGGAAGGTCAGGACAATCAATAACACCTTTAAGCAGCATAAGGAATTCTGGGATTACCTCCTTAATATTATCTGCTACGAATACCTGATTATTATACAGCTTTATAACGCCCTCTGCAGACTCGAATTCAATGTTAATCTTAGGGAAATACAGAATTCCTTTAAGATTAAATGGATAATCCATATTAAGATGAATCCAGAATAATGGTTCCTTGTAATCATGGAACACCTTTCTATAGAATTCCTTATATTCCTCGTCTGTACAGTCATTAGGATGCTTGGTCCAGAGAGGCTTGGTATCATTAAGAGCAACAGGTCTCTGTTTAATCTTATATCTTTCCGTCCTTGGAGACACCTCAACCGTAGTCTTGTTGCCATCCTCGTCTTCCTTTTCCTCAGTCTTGGCATCCTCAACTACTGTCTCAATTACTGTATCTGTATCCAGAAGCTCATCCTTCTCAATTGTCTGTGTCTTCTCTTCTGTATCATCAGTATTGTTAAGATATATCTCATAAGGCATGAAGGAACAATATTTCTCAATTACCTCTCTTGCCTTATACTCGTTAGCAAATTCATTGCAGTCCTCATTAAGGAAAAGTGTAATGGTTGTACCAACCTGACTCTTATCTCCATCTGCCATATCATACTCTGTACCGCCATCGCATTCCCAGTGAACTGGCTTAGCTCCATCCTTGTATGATAATGTATCAATAGTTACTCTCTCAGCAACCATAAAGGTCGAATAAAAGCCAAGACCAAAATGTCCAATAATCTGGTCTTCGTTAGCCTTATCCTTATACTTCTCAAGAAATGCCTCCGCACCTGAAAAAGCAATCTGATTAATATACTCATTAACCTCATCAGCTGTCATACCAAGTCCATTATCTGTAAACTTAATGGTCTTATCCTTGGAGCTGACATCAACTGTTATCTTAAACTGTGTATCCTCCGGAATAGAATACTCGCCCATCATATCCAGCTTCTTAAGCTTGGTAATAGCATCACATCCGTTAGAAATTACCTCTCTGAAGAAAATATCATGGTCGGAATACATCCATTTCTTAATAATCGGAAAAATATTCTCACTGTTAATTGAAAGATTACCATGTTCATTAGCCATAATAAAACCACTCCTTTAATATTAATTATAAACTATCTAGGAGATATACTAATACTAAAAACCTGTAAAGTCAAGAAAAAATTAGCACTCAACTTTATTGAGTGCTAACAAAATATTTATTATATATCTCGTAAAGTTTTCCAGTTCCATATGGAACCTTGCTCATATCTGTATCCTCCCAGAAACGCTGATTGTACGAGGTATACATATTGTCGGCATAATCTGTGTAATAGCTGGCAAATGCCTGTGTACGCCTGCTAAGAACTATTTCCTGACTTCTCTTGTCAAAATCGCTTTCTACATTGTCATTAGTACACTTAATAATGTAGAATCCATATTCAGTCTCAACTACATTGCTAATGTCTCCCATATTAAGCCTGAATGCAGCATCCTCAAAATCCTCATCATATGTGCCTCTTCCAAGCTCTAATGTGTATTGAGAATCATCACTGTATTCCCTGGCAAGTGAAGCAATATCTGCCCCTCCGATTATCTGGTCATGGAGACTTTGGGCAAAAGCTTTTTTCTTATTAACAGCAGCCTGGCTTAATTCTGTGGTGTCTCCATCCTTGTTCTGCCCTGCTGTACTCACAAAAATATACTGTACATTAATTATTCTTGCTTCGTCCTCACTAACCTCTGTATCAATATTGTCTGTTACACTGTAAAAGGTTTTCTCAGCAATTCTAAGCCTTGTATAAAAGCTTTCTACAGTTTCCTTATCATACCACTGTTCTTTGCGGGTATCCTCATCCAGAGAATTGTAATATTCCTCTGCAGCGTTTTCTATATCCGTTGTCTCTGCGTCAGTCAGTACAATATCCATATCCGCAGCCATCCTGTTAAGAATCGTAAGCTGTTCAATGGTCTCTCCTATATCATCCTTAACATGCTTTTCTGTTGTCTCTCCCTCAATAAGTTCATTCCACACATTGCCGTTAAAAAGCTTCTCGTAGGTATATTTCTCTTCCGACAGGAGCATATATGCCTCCTGCATATCTGTCTTAGTACCACCTACATTAGCAAACTGTGACCTTGTAAATCCAGTTGTAATTCTTATCCTGGTGCATCCTGCAAAAGAAATAGCCATCAGGCAGACTGCTGCAAGGCAAAGTCTACGCTTCCACATACATATACCTTCCATCCGGCAGTGAAAATACCTCCAACGCATCACATATATCGTCCTCGCCGCAATCTATTCCTTCACTCTCAACATACTCCTCAAGCTCCTCTTTACTGTCAAATACACAGGCAAGACAATCCTCAAGAAACTCCATTGCCTCATCTACGCTTTCAACAACCGGCTTTGGAAACAGCTTAAGCTGCTCCTTTAAAAAATATTCTGCACATGCTTCATCAATTGTATTCATGCCTATTCCTCCATGCCTTTAATCTCATATAATAATCTTGATACCGGAAGACCCACAACATTGTAGTAGTCTCCACAAATTCCTGTAACATATTGCGCAAATAATCCTTGAATTCCATATGCTCCGGCTTTATCCATCGGTTCCCCCGTAGCAATATACATGTCTATCTCCTCGTCAGAGATATCTCCAACACTGACCTTGGTCTCTTCAGCAAAATCCAGTACCTCACATCCATTATCCTTAATGTGTACTATTGTAACCCCGGTAAACACGCTGTGGCAGCTGTTTCTTAATTCCTTTATCATATCTGCTGCAGCTGTTTTATCAGCCGGCTTACCAAGGATTCTGCCTCCCGCTGCAACCACTGTGTCAGCTCCGATTATCAGACAGCCCGACTTACAGCCACCTGCAACCTCCATCGCCTTATCATGAGCAAGCTTTCTTACAACCTCTTCAGGTACATTACTGGTAATATGCTCTTCTCCTTTTGCAGGAACAACCTGAAAATTCAATCCTACCTGCTCTAACAGTTCTCTTCTTCTCGGAGACGCCGATGCCAGTATTATCTGTACATTCTTAATATTCATATCATTATATTCCTTATCATATACCTCGTCTGTAACACAGCTTATTGCTCAATATGGCAGTCATCCATAATCAGATAACTGCCACATACATACTGCCTACACTGTTGTATTAATATTCTTACCTGTTCCGGTGGCCTCCTCGTACATCTTCTGACCGGCTTCTTTAGCCAGCTCAGATATCCTCGAGCTTCCACCTGTTGTCTTCATATCTGCAACTGAGGTTGCCGAAGACGCCTGACTTGACATTGACTTCATAATCGTAGAAAGGCGGTCATTAATCTTGCCGGCTTCCTTATCATTCTTAGCACTCAACGCACTACCATTAAGTGTTGTCACTGCATTCCTGACTGCTCTGGTCTGACTATATCCGCTTATAGCGCTGTACAGACCTTCATTGCCATCTGACCTTTTGCCTAATCCTGAGCTGATTAGAGAAAAATCAGATATTCCAAAATATGACATAGCGTGCACCTCCTTGTGCGGTAACCACATAATCTGCCTCTGTTACATATAATTATAGGCATATTGGCTTCACACGTCAAGAGTATATATTTACATAGCCTGTGCCTGGTCAGCGCAGCCTACGTCAACGCCCCTCGCCTCCACTGGTGTAGAGAACACAATCTGTGTACTTGTTCTTCCATATTTTTGAAGCTTGCCAATAAAGGAATCCAACTCCATTGTATCAGGAAACGCGACCTTAATGAGCATTGAAAAATCCCCTGTAACGCAGTTGCACTCTATCACATTGGGACATTCCTGCACAAATGGATAGAATTCACCCTTCTGGCTTGGAATAATTTCAAGGTTAATGAAGGCTGTAATGTGATATCCCAGCTTAGCCTGATTAATCTTTGCTTCATAACCGGATATAATATTCTCCCTCTCCAGTCTTTCAATTCTTGCGGATACTGCAGGTGAAGAAAGGAACACGCTTTCTGCAAGAGTTTTAAGAGGTGTTCTGGCATTATGCTGCAATAATGTGATTATCTTCTTATCAATTTCATCCATTTTTAATCCTCCTGACTGTATTTTCAAAAAGCACTTCTGCCACATTTTAATAAAAAAAATAAGGGCAGCTACACTTCATGTAATGTAGATGTCCTCTTTGACAAATAAGTTCTTTTATTAATTTAAACTGATTCTACATTATTTTTTTAAATTTTTCAAGTACTTTTTTTATTTTTTTTAATATTTTTACTGTTTTATACAATTGATTATAAGTATTCTTTCTGTTACAATCATTTTATAACCAAATATGAATTTATCTAAAAGGAGATAACATGGACAACGATAACGAAGAATTTGACAACGGAACAGTAACTCTTACACTTGAAGATGACACAGAAGTTGAATGTGCTATTGTAAGTATTTTCCCTGCCGGTGATAAAGAATATATTGCCCTTCTTCCATTAGGTGGTGAAGAAGAACAGAACGGCGAAGTATTTATCTACCGTTACACTGAGGGTACTGATGGTGAGCCTGGTCTTGAGAACATTGATGATGACGAGGAATACGACATGGCAGCCGATGCCTTTGATGAAATGCTTGACAGTGAAGAGTATGATGAAGAGGTTTCAGAGGACGAGCTGGAGCAGTAATTAACATGATATGTATAGCAGAAGTGCCGCTAATTGCCGGCACTTCTGTTTTTATATTTAACTGCTTTATTTTTCTCTTTCTTTGCAATATACAGTGCTTCATCTGCATGCCTGTAAAGTGTTTCAAAGTCTATTCCATCCTCTGGGTATACAGCAATTCCCATGCTGGCACTAATACAGCCTGAAACACCATTGTCAGCTGAAAGCGTATGCAGCTTTCTACCCAGATCGGATGCGATATTCTCTATATCATTAACGCTGGCACTGTCTGTGAAAAACATTAAGAATTCATCTCCACCCATTCTTCCGGCTGTTCCATAATCTTTAATTACTCCCGCAACATTAACAAGCAGCCTGTCGCCTGCCGGATGTCCATATGTATCATTGACATTTTTAAAATCATCTATATCCATAATTATCAAAGCCAGCGTGTTAGTTCTCTCCATAAGCATGCACTGGGATATATGATTTTCAATGTAAGACCTGTTATAAAGTCCTGTAAGTGAGTCATGCTGTGCAAGCCTTCTCATCATTATTGTGGCTCTGTTGCGGATTATTAAAATAATAATAAGCATTGCAACAATCAGCACCGTTACTATAATAACTACAGTAAATGCTTTTTGAGGATAGGCATATACAATATCCTTAATGCTCATCTGTTCAGTGTCTGCGCTATTTAAAATAATATAATTATTAATATCATCATCTGATATACAGTTAAGCGCCTTATTAATTATTGTAAGCAGCTCTACCGGCTCATCCTTAGATATTGCTATCGCCAGGTTCTCCTTGTATTCTGCAATCTCTGTCTGGCACAGATTCTGGTACTGCATTTTAGACAAAAAATAATTAGCAACGTAGCTGTTGGCAAAGGTCGAATCTGCCTCCGATTTTCTAACTGCATCAAAGCAGTCCTTTATCGTATCATAATATACAATATCTGCATTTGGGAAATTTTTCTCAATAACAGTTGAAGTATAATAGCCTTTAGGCAGTGCAATTATGCCATCTTCATTAATCTCTGTGGTTGTTCGTGTAATAAGAACAACATCTGAGTCAAGATATGCGTTGGAAAGATTCATATTCAATGATTCTGCCCATACATAATCTCTTGATATAGCCGTCATCATCTGAATATGATTGTCTTCCATTTCATCAACAGCCTCGGCAAATGAATCTGCAGAATAAAATTCAAATTTCAAGTCTGTAAGCTCTGTGATTTTATTAAAAAGTTCTGCTGATATTCCTTTATATTCTCCAGAATCATCATCCGTATACTCTATAGGTTGCCATTCAGGGTCATATACCACTCTTATGGTATCAGCATTATCAATGTAATTTTGTTCTGCCCTGGTAAAGCAGGGAATGGATGCTGAGGTTTCTTTGACATACTTTTTAAGAAGTTCAGTCTCATAGTATCTGTCAGATTCCTTTATAGATTTAATGGCAGTACTAATCTTCTCTATCAATCCCGAGCTCTTGTCTGCTGCAAAATACAGTTTAACAGGATTAAAGCTGTCTACAATCTTATAATCCTTAATCTTTAGTCCGGTGGTATATATCGCATCTACAGAGCCATATTTAAGTGCATCCTGAAGCTGACTATACCTGTCGTATTCAACCACCTTGACATTAATTGAATGGCTGTCTGAATATTCATCAAGCACGTTCTTCCAGTCATTATTCTTAAGAGTTCCTATAACCATATTATCAAATCGTTGGTATTCCTCATAGCACACGTCACTGTCAGGCATAACGTAGAGATAATAATAAGTATTATATATACTCTCATTATAATATTCTATACTTTCATTCAGATATCCATTGTCCGATATAGTGCACATAACATCTATATCACCATCATTAAGCTTTTCACAGCAATTTTCATAGAAATCATAGACAAATTCATATTTCCAGCCGGTATGCTGGGCTATCTCCATATAATAATCGTACGCATATCCTGAAAACGTACCATCGCTTTCTTTATTCTGAAAACCATAAAGTGAATAAAAGCCGACCTTAATAGTCTCTGAAGAACTATTATCGTCAGCTTTTATGTATAACGGTATATTAATAATTATTAACAGTATGGAAAGTAAACCGTAAATTATTCTCTTCATCAGCCCGTCCCCCATCCCCTGTATATTCTCGGATTGAGCTTGTATTTTGTCTTATTTTATCACATTATGTCGAAAATAACAACACAATTACTTATGCAGTTTTCTAATTGTATCAAGTGCAGGAAGTGCATTGCCATCATAATCAAACAGTGCCTGATTAGCCCATTCATTGCCACCTGGTCCCGCTTCCCCTGTAAATTCCAAAGCTGCCTCATTAGCCCAGCCAGAGCCCTTCACAGGTATCCATGCCGGTTCCCAGTAAAAGAAACCTTTTCCATGGTCATCCGGTACATTATCAATTATTTCAAACAGTCTGTTAAGGAACTGACACTGTCCCTCCTTAGTCATCGGGAAAGCTACCTTTGCTGCCAGCTCAGGCTTAGTGGCCATTCCTTTTCTCTCCTCCGGCTTAAGCTGCTCATATGCTGCATAGTCCTCCATTGTAAAGCCCATGGAGACCTCTGCTATTACAAGGTCCTTATTATAGCGGACAGCTATGTCGTTCATATTGTCAGCAAGCATTTCCATTGTACCGTGCCAGAAGGGATAATAGGATAACCCAATCACCTGAAAATCCTCTCCCCTTTGGATAAAATGGTCAAACCAGTCACGATACAGCTGATTGTTGCCGCCATTATCAAGATGTATCATTATTGGTATGTTTTTATCAACTGCTCTGACACCCCTGATTCCAGCATTAACAAATCTGGCCACACTGTCATAATCCGGCATTTGACCATATGGCCAGAGAAGTCCATTGGTTATCTCATTGCCAACCTGAACCATTGATGGCATAACGCCTGCTGCCTTAAGCTGTGTCATTGTGCTGACAGTATAGTCATATACTGCCTGCTCCAGCTGGTCTGCATTATATCCGCGCCACGCCTTTGGTACAATCTGCTTACCCGGGTCAGTCCAAAAATCACTGTAATGGTAATCCAGTAAGAATCCCATGCCGTGCTGTACCGCTCTCCTGGCAAGCTCAATTGTAACCTCCAAATCATTGGTCCCTGCTCCATATGGAGTCCCATCCTCTGAATATGGGTCATTCCATAATCTGAGTCTTACATAATTGACATCATGCATTTGTAATATATCGTATAGGTCCTGTTCTTTTCCTTCATTATAATATTTCCCGCCAAGAGACTCTATCTCGTGGAGTGTGGAAATATCCATTCCTTTTATGTAATCCATATTATTAACCCTTTACAGCACCGCCTGTGATGCTTTCAACATAGAACTTCTGCATTATGACGAACAGAATCGAAATAGGTATCGATACAAGCACGCCGCCTGCGCAGAACTGTGCAAAATAATGATTAATCAGTGTTTTCTGAAGCATATTGTATAATCCGATTGACACTGTGTAATTGGAGGTAATTCCGCTGTTAAGCATAATTTTGGCCATTACGAAATCTGTCCACGGTGCCAGGAAGGAATTAATAACGGTGTATACAATAATTGGTCTTGAAAGAGGAATAACCACCTTCCAGAAAATTGTTGCCTCGGATGCACCTTCTATCTTGGCAGCCTCGTTAAGTGACCTTGGAATCGTATCAAAATATCCCTTTGCAACAAGATATCCAAGTCCCGAGCTTCCTGAGTATACCAGAATAAGTCCAAAGTGGCTGTTAGTAAGTCCGAGTGATTTAAGTACAAAATATACTGCAATCATTGATAAAAAGCCTGGAAACATACCAAGAATTATTCCAATATTCATCAGTGCTTTTCTTCCCTTAAATCTCATGCAGCTCATTGCATAGCTAACCATGAGAACAAACATACTTGAAATGATACATGTACATATAGCGATAACAAGTGTATTAAGAAACCACCTTGGAAAGTTGGCTACGCTGTCTGCTGTAAGTATGTTTTTGTAATTCATAATTGTGAACTTCTCGGGAATGAAATGGTTAATATTAACACCCTGTTCAATTCCAAGAGAATTCAGGAGCAGCCACACAATAGGTATCAGCCAGAAGGCTGCAAGGAGGGCCAGAAATACATGTCTAAAGACTCCTTTTACCACTGTAGAGGGCTTAACCTTATTCATAACTATGGAGCTTGTGTCATAACGTGATAAATCTTCATATTTGTCTTTTTTCATTATTGGAACTTCTCCTCCCTGTCTCCCTTGATGGTCATGTTAAATGCAACCAATGTAAATGCTGCACATACAAGGAATACCATGATACCGATAACGGAGGCCATTTTGTAGTTGTATTCATCCTGAGTCAGTCTGTAAAGCCATGTAACCAGGAGGTCTATTTCCTTACCACTTGAGTTAGCCAGCTTCTGGTCCAGTGTTGAGTACACATCCTGAGTCAAAAGATAGATAACGTTAAAATTATTAATATTACCAATAAATGATGTTATAAGGTATGGACCGGTTACAAAAAGCATATATGGCATTGTAATCTTTCTGAATATCTGTCTGTTGTTAGCACCATCAATTCTTGCGCTTTCGTAAAGGTCAGCCGGAATATTCATAAGCACACCTGTTGCAATAAGCATAAGGTATGGAACGCCAACCCATATATTTATAAGTACTATCATTACATGTGCCCATCCATTAGCTGAAAGGAACGGAATGTAATTGGTGGTAATAAGTCCTGCATTCTTAAGAAATGCTGTAAGTCCAATGTTAGAACACAGGGAATTAATAATTCCATGGTCTGCAAAAAAGTTTCTGACTACGAGAAGTGACACGAACTGTGGTACTGCAATGGCTATAATAAAAAGTGTTCTCCACAGTTTTTTTGCCTTTGTCTTCTTATTATTAATAAGAAGTGAAAGCAGAATTCCTCCTATATAGGTTGTAAAGGTAGCAAGTACCGCCCATATAAAGGTCCATACAAGTATTTTTCTAAAGGTATAACCAAAGGTTGAGGTTATGCTTCCGCCACCCAGCAGAGTTTTGAAGTTAGCCCAGCCTACCCAGGTAAATAAATGCTCTGGTACAAGATGTGGCTGGTCATAATTGGTAAATGCTATAAGCACCATTACCAGAATAGGAATAATTGTAAATACAACTATACCAAGTATTGGAAGTGAGAGAAGTGTGGTGTGGAACTTATCGTTCATCATCATTTTGACATCTTCTCTAAAGGTGTTAACATGCTTGCCTGACTCTGCCTGAACCTGAAGCTTTCTGACATTTTTCATGTTCTGTACGTATATAATTAATGCAACTGCCATTACAACAATACTTATCAGACCAAAAAGTAATATCAGAAATGAATTGTCATAATCGTTTACTACTGTCTTTCTTAATTCACTGTCATACACAAGTTCTCTTTTAACTGTTCCAAGTGTGCCAAAATCCGAAAGATACGGAACTGCCACTTTAATTATGTAGAAAATAATTCCGCCTTGAAGAAGGGTCATTAATAAACCTTTAATATATTGTTTTCTTCTGACATAGCCAGCTCCCATCCATATAGCGGAAAGCTTGACAAATATGTCTCCCTTTGCAAAGGATTTTCCGAATTCCCCGAAAAATCTTCCAACTGCACATACAGCAGTTTTCAGGCCATGCGGTATTTTTTTAATAAAACTGCCTATTGCCTTAATTATTTTACCCATACCTATTACTCCTTCTAGTAAAAACAAGCCGTCCGCCCCGTCTTATGCAAGGCAGACGGCTTATAGGTACTTTTACTTAATTGCTGTTATTCTGTTATAGCTGCTGTAATACCTTCAACTAAAGTATCAAGTAATGTCTGTAAATCTGTTCCATCTGCGTTATCTGCTGCCATTATAGCACCAAATGTCTTAGCTGGGTCCCAGAATTTATCTCCAACACGCTGTGCGCTTGCGTATGCTGACTGCTCTGCAAGAGCTGCGATAGCCTGATTAGCTTTAACATCATCTGAAGCTGCTGCTTCTGTGTTAGATGGTCCAAAGCCTCTTGTCTGGAAACGAAGAACCTGATTGTCATAGTTGGTTAAGTAATCTGCAAGTGTTGAAGCCCAGTATGGCTGTGCTGTTGACTTGTTAACGCCGATAAGCTTATAGCCTGCGAAGCTTGACATCTGAACCTGCTTGCCTGCCATTGTACATGTAGGAAGCTTTGTTGCTCTGTAGTTATCTCCCCATGCCTCTTTGGCTGTCTCTGCATTCCAAGTTCCGTTAACACCGGCAATAACTGAACCATCCTTAACGCCTGATGCAAATTCTTCATCTGTTAATAATGTGTAGCCTGAGCTTGCTGTCATGTCAAGAATTGTCTCTGCAACATCTGCACCTGTAATATCTGTATCCTTTGCATTCCAGTTACATGTATTAGTTCCGTCATCATTACGTGTTAATTCAAGTCCTGCTGCTCCAAAGAAAGAGTAGAGATACCAGCCACTGTCAAGCTGCATTGTGAAAATCTTGCTTTCCTTCTCGCATACTGCAAGGATTCCGTCAAGTGTTTTAACATCATCCTCTGTAAACTTAGAACCATCATAGAATAAGAAATATCCGTTATCAGCTGTCATTGGATATGCATATAATGTATCATCTGATGTAGCTGCTTCTACAGAACCTGCTGAATTGGCACTTGTTACTGCATCCTTATAATCATCAATTACAGGAAGAAGTGCTCCTGCCTCTACAAGTACGTCTAACTGATCATCTGCGAATGCATATACATCAGCTGCTGCTGTTACATCTGTAAGAATTGTATCTTTTGCTGTTGACTCTGACTGAACTCCCAACTGAATGTCGAAGTTAGCCTCATCCTTATGTAACTCCTTAAAAGCATCAATCATGCCCTGGAGCATATCCTGATCTTCCTCAGCTCCCCATACTGTAAGAGTTACGTCTTCTTTTTCTGTTGGTGCCTTTGATTCATCGCCTGATGAAGAGCCACCTGATGTTGTAGTTGATTTGCTGCATGCTGCCATTGATAATGACATAGCTGCAACGATACCTAATGCAAGGATTTTTTTCATTTTCATAATACCCTGTCTCCTTTTGAATTATTATTTATTAACACTACCCTATGTAGTATCAATCAAAATTAGTTATACGTGTGTTAATAGCCTTATAGCGGAATCTCGCCATTTCATTGGCCTTAAGCACATCCTCTTCAGTTCCTGTGAACTGGCATCGAATACAATAGTATTCTTTTTTGTCCTTATCGTAGAACATATCTATGTCCAAATCTCTCATAAAGCAGGATGGACATCTGTAATTTAATTTTCCCTTTCCAGATTGAGCCATGTTGTAAATACCTCCTTGCTGGACAATTTAGCTGTATATCCAAGTGTGAACATTGGTGAGAAAGCATAGCCCTCTTTTATATAACCAACCTTATTGCTTCCTTCAGCCTTCATGGATACCCTGGTCTTAACAGGTGGTACAGTTGCGATTACCTCATCAGCACCGGCTAACTGCTCTTCCCTGCATTTGTATTCATAATCAAGGTGCTTCTTATCAGTTCCAATACACTCAAGTGTAATGCTTGACATGTCCTGCGTGTACTCTGTTGTGCCATAGCAGGCAACCATGTACTCGTTTATGTCAACCTGTGCATCAGGCTTGCTCATTTCAAGAATGTGTCTTTCGTATCTGATGCTTCCGCTTCCTTCTGTAAAATATATTTTTGTCTGAAGCTTAACTGTAAGGTCTGCAAATTCAATATCAACCGGGTCAAGTGTGAGGATTCTGTCGCTGCCCTCCTGAGAGAAATGTGCATGTGTTCTGCACTGGCAAAGGTCAACCTCTTCTCCGTTATATACTATTTTGGCACTTCTGACTGTTCCCTCTCCTGCATAATGGGTAAAATAACCTGCTCTGTATTTTTCCTGTATGAGAAATGGATAGGATGCATCCTGAATATGCTCTGTTCCAATTCCAACCGGCCATTCCAGCTTGGCTGCATATGGTCTTAAATCTACAAGTGCACCGCCCTGGTCCATGTTAATGCAGGCTCTTAAATATGGGTCGCAATACCAGAACAGCTGTTTATCTGAGCCATAGAGAATATCCTTCCAAAGAGCACATTCCGGTTCTGTATAGCTTTTCTTCTCTCTATAGTAGTCAGCAAACTCTGACATTGTCATGTCAACCAGCTTGCCCTCCTTCTTAAGCTCTCCATAATACTTACATCCATCCTCATAGGACTGCTTAAGAAGCTCATATGGTGCCTCCCAGCGGCCCATCTTGTTCATCCAGCCGGGTCCGACAAACATCATATTGTACGCATAACCGTTATTGTATTTTTCAAGTGACCTGTACTGGTCGATGAGGTTATACAGATATGGGTATTCCCAGGTCTTGCTGTCATATATCATTCCACGAAGTACATTCTGCGGATGTGTTCCAAAATTGGAGCCGTTGCCATCATAGCAGGCAATCAAATCTCTTGAAAGATGAGGTATTGCAACTATTCCTGAATCCTCCTGCTCGTTGGCTGCCGGTGCATGTGTGTTCTGCTTGGAAGGAATCCATGGTGCCCATGGGCCTCCATCCATAAAGGTGTACCAGGAATTATTGCATGTATGATATGCCTTCGGTCCCTCCTCCCAACAGGTTGCAACTGCACATTTCACTGAAGGATATTTGTCCTTTATGTAATTGGTAAGCTCTGCATCCATGTAATATGAGCCTGTTGATTCCGGATAGAATCCAAAAACCTCATGAAACTTTTCAAATACATCATCAACAATCGACTTCTTATCTTCCATGGAAAACATCCATATGCAGAAATCCTTAGTCTTATATTTCTCACGGAACTCCTTGCATGGAAGGCCAAGAAGTGTAAGTCCTATCTCATCTCCATACTGTTCGTGATGGGCTTTGGCTGTTTCAATTGCCTCTGCATTAAAAAGACTTGCATATGTCATCTGAATTGTTGTCTTAAGTCCGTTCTTATGAGCTATCTCCTGCTGAGTTTTGAAAATATCAAGTGACTCTGTAAGAAGGCTCTTTCTGTTGATATCCTCTTCCTTACCATGTCCTGTAACCTTCTCGGCGTACTCAGGAACCATTTCCGGACGATGAATAATGTTAACAACAAACTTATCCATTTATCTACTCTCCTAACAAAACTGTTATTTTATCTCAAACATCCAGTGCAGCTGGTCTTGTGTTGACCAATTGTGTATTGTTCTGCGCAATCGGTTGTTCTTGAAGCCAAGTTTATCATTAGGAGTTTATGTTGTCAATGTATATTTTTGATATTTTAATTCTAACATTTTTGTGCATATTGCACAAGTATCATTTTTATATTTTGCTAATTTCTTGAGATTTATTGCGTTTTTATAGCGAATTTGGTTGCGCAATTAAACAGATTAACCTGCTCAATTGTCAATAGATTTCTGCATTAAAGAAGGAATCCGCCTATTTGGTGGATTCCTTAATGATGATATCGTATCCCAGAAGGGTCTTGTGGCTTACGTCCTTACCGCTTAGATAATCCAGCAGGGTTGTACAGGCTACCCGTCCAAGCTCCACTGCATCAAAATCCAGCGATGTAACCGGTGGTGTATTAGATTCAAGCACAAGGCTGTTATAAAAGGATGCCAGCTTAATATCCTGGGGAATGGATATTCCCTCTCTTTTCAGCTTATTAATTGTGTACATGGAAAGCGAATCGTCCATACACACAATGCAGTCCACCTTTTTCTTAACAAGTGCTGCAACCACCTGGTCAGTTCTTACCTGATTCTCTACGTCCAGATATATATTATCCTGATTTGGCTTAATTCCCGCCTCTTCCAGTGCTTCCATAAAGCCTGCCAGTCTTGTTTTGGTAACCATATGGTCTCTGTTGCCGCCAATAAGCCCCATATTGGTTATACCTTTAAGTATAAGAAGGGATGTAAGCTCATGGCACGCACTTTTATGGTCATTATCAATCTGAATTACGCCCTTAACATTGGACAGACCAATAGTTACAAAGGGAACATTCATTTTCTTCAGATATTCTGTTGCATCATCATTCTCAAGTGTACGGCTTAATATTACTCCGTCTATCTTGTGATTGGTAACCGCTCTTTCCAGCTGGCTGATATCCCTTCCATTCACAATAGACATAAGTATGTCATACTGCATAGGTGATGCAACCTCCCCTATTCCAATAAGACAGTTCTGGAAAAAAGGAAGGTCTCCAATGGAATAGTCTCCCGGTGTTACCCAGCCAAGATTATAGGTTCTGGACTTTGCCAGGCTTTTGGCAATGGCATTGGGAGTAAAATTATGCTCATCAATAAACTTAAGCACCTTTTCTCTCGTCTCTGCCCCAATCCTTCCCTTGCCGGATATTGCCCTTGATATAGTTGTCTTTGACACGCCCAAAGCTTCTGCCACATCACTTATGGTCATTCTGCTTCCTGATGAGCCGTCATCATTAATATTCATCATAGTGTTATCCCACCCATATGTATTTTGCGCAATTAAAAATCTCTAATTGCTCTGCTCTCAATTATACACCAAATCTGATTTTTTTAAACAGTGTATAAACATTTTGTACAATTTATACATAATTGTTTTGTGATTTGTTATACATTTTGCTTTACCATCTATATTTTTTGTGATATAATTAATGCGCAATCGGTTGTTCGCATAAAATAATACTATAATCAACTGATTACGTCAAGAACTTTTAGGCAGTTTGCATAGGAGAATTTAATGAAAACAGACAAAATCTACTTTGGAGCGGCATATTATGATGAATATATGCCCTGTGACCGAATTGATACAGACTTTAAAATGATGAAGGAGGCAGGTATTAACATTATCCGCATTGCTGAATCCACCTGGAGCAATCTTGAGCCGGCTGATGGGGTGTTTGATTTTACCCATATTGACAGAATGCTTGAATACGCTGCCAGATATGAGCTCAGTGTTATTGTAGGAACCCCTACCTATGCCATCCCAACCTGGCTTAATCACAAATATCCTGATATTCTGGCTGTCACCCATAATGGCCCGGCAATATATGGCCACCGACAGAACATGGACATAACACATCCCGGCTACCTTAAGCATTCTGAGAGGGTAATACGCCAGCTTATAACTCACGTTGCTAATGTTCCATGTGTAGTAGGATATCAGGTTGATAATGAAACCAAGCCCTATGATACCTGTGGTCCTAATGTACAGCGGGATTTTGTGAATTATCTTAGAAAACGTTTCCCGGATATTAATGCTTTCAACCATGAATTTGGTCTTGATTACTGGAGCAACCGGATTAATTCCTGGGAGGATTTTCCGGATATACGAGGTACAATTAATGGAAGTCTTAGTGCTGAATTTAAGAAGTACCAGCGAGAACTTGTTACCAGGTTTTTCAACTGGCAGATTGATATTATTGAAGAATTAAAGCGGGATAATCAGTTTATAACCCACAACTTTGACTACTACTGGATTGGACATTCCTATGGACTTCAGCCTGAGGTGAATCAATTTGAAGCCTGCCGCAGAATGGATGTCGTAGGAGGGGACATATACCACCCATCGGGGGCACTTCTTACAGGGGCTGAAATTTCTTTTGGCGGAGATATTCTCAGAGGCCTTAAGCGAGATAATTATCTGATTCTGGAAACTGAGGCACAGGGCAATATGGCATGGCTTACATACAAACGCCAGCTAAGGCTCCAGGCCTACAGCCACATTGCCAATGGTGCTAACAGCGTTATGTACTGGCACTGGCATTCAATACACAATGCAATTGAAAGCTACTGGAAGGGTATTTTAAGCCATAATCTTAAAGAAAATGCCACCTATCGTGAAATATCTGTAATTGGCAATGAGCTTAAGACAGTTGGTTCCCATATTAAGAATCTGAAGAAAAATAACCACATAGCTATTATGCTTAATAACGAATCCCTTACCGGAATTGATGAATTTCCGGCAGGTAATGGACTTGACTATAATAATGTATTTCGCTGGTTTCACGACGCTTTATACTATATTAACGGTGAATGCGATATTATACCGGCCCAGGCAGAGCCTGAGATACTTGCCAGGTACAGCCTGATAATAATTCCGGCAATGTATTCTGCCACTGAGGAGGTCATAGAAAGAATACGTGCCTATGTATACAATGGAGGGCACATAATAATGTCCTTTAGAAGCTGTTTTGCTGATGAGCATATTAAAATATATGCTGATAATCAACCTCATGGATTAACTGAATGTTTTGGCATGACCTATGACCAGTTTACTACTGGAGCCGGTGTATCGGTGGTATTTGATGGTAATCGGGAGCCCGTTAATGAATATATGGAGCTGCTTATTCCTTCTACGGCCAGTGTTCTTGCCTCTTATTCCACCGGCAATCCTGAATTTGAGCCTTACGAGGACTACGCAGCGGCTACGTATAACCAGTACGGCAAGGGAGCGGCAATGTATCTTGGCTGCAGCTTCAGTGAACATACTCTAATGACTATTTTGGAAAAAGAATGTATCAGCCTTGGAATTGTTCTTCCAAAAGAACGATTTCCGGTTGTTATCAGAGAAGGAATCAATGATAATGGTAATACAATAAGATATTATCTCAATTATTCCGGCTCAACGGTTACTGCCACTGCTGTCAGTGACGGAACTGATATTTTAACCGGCAGAACAATTACATCAGGTCAGTCTCTGGCAATTGAGCCATGGAATCTTATTATTATGGAGGTATCGGAATGTACAAAAAGGTAATTGCTGTAATGCTTGCAGCGACTATGCTGCTCACCGGCTGTGCTGGCAGCAAAAAAACAACAATAAAGCAAGAAGAGGTTAAACTATCAGACACTGAAAGCGGTATATTTGTAGACGCTGTAGAGGGTGTTGATGATGATTTTATCCTTGGATGTGATGTATCAAGTCTCATTGCTCAGGAAAAAAGCGGCGTTATATATTATAACGAGGCTGGTGATGAACAGGATTTGCTGCTGACCCTTGCACAAAATGGTGTTAACACAATACGAATACGAGTATGGAATGACCCATATGATGCTAATGGCAATGGCTATGGCGGTGGTAACAATGATGTGGATACTGCCATCGAGATAGGCAAAAGAGCAACCAAATATGGCATGGGCTGTATTATTGATTTCCACTATTCTGATTTCTGGGCTGACCCATCCAAGCAGATGTGTCCAAAGGCATGGGAGGATATGGATATTGATGAGAAATCCGAAGCGCTTTATTCCTATACATATGAATCTCTGCAAAAAATACTTGATGCAGGAATTAATGTGTCCATGGTCCAGATTGGTAACGAGACAACTACAGGTATGTCCGGCGAAACCCAGTGGGGCAATATTGCGGCACTTATGAACAAGGGCAGCGAGGCTGTAAGAAAGCTTTCCGAGGAATATAAGCAGGATATTCTTATCGCAGTACATTTCACCAACCCTGAAAATGTTGGTTCCTATGAGAATTACGCTATGCTGCTGTTTAAATTTGGTGTGGATTATGATGTTTTTGCATCCTCATATTATCCTGTATGGCATGGAACACTTGACAATCTTACCTCTGTACTTTCTACCGTCGCCGAGAAATATGATAAAAAGGTAATGGTTGTAGAGGTATCATATAATTATACATATGAAGATGGTGACGGCTCAGCTGATTCAATTAACGAATCCACCAACTGCGAATTTCCATATACGGTATCCGTTCAGGGACAGGCCGACTGCGTAAGAGCTGTTACTGCTGCTGTTACCGCTGTTGGCGATGCAGGTATTGGCATATGCTACTGGGAGCCTGCATGGATTCCAGTTCCAGGTGCCTCTAAGGATGAGCGTTCCATTCTCTGGCAGAAATATGGTTCAGGCTGGGCATCCAGCTATGCCTCAGAATATGACCCTGAAGATGCTGGTAAATATTATGGCGGCTCCTCCTGGGATAATCAGGCAATGTTTGATTTTGAAGGACATCCTCTGGCTTCCCTTAGTGTTTTTCGTTTTCTCAAATCCGGTGCCTCTGCCGAGCTTGCAATAGACACTGTTACAGACCCTGTTATAACCGTAAGAATTGGTGATACTGTTGAGCTTCCAGAGGCTGTATCGGCAATATATAACAATGGCGATACTAAGGATATCAGTGTTGTCTGGGAGGATGATAGCAGCAACAGCTATTCTGTAATTGGCAGCTATACCGTCAAAGGAACTGCCAATGACGGTTCTAAGGATTATGCTGTAACCTGCACTGTTAAAATTGTGGAGCTTAATTATGTTGAGAATTACAGCTTTGAGGAGGATGACCTTTCAATGTGGACTATCACCAATATTGATGATGCAACCTCTGAGCTCTATGTAATTGAAAAGGCAGCCGATGCTGTATCCGGAAGCAAATCACTTCATTTTTATTCCACCTCTGCTGCTGGTGTTAACTTTACTGCTGAGCAGACTGTTACAGGGCTTAAGCCGGGCAGCTACAAATTCAGCATCGCAATACATGGTGGAGATGCAAGCACTCAGGATATCGAGATATATGCCATTGCCGATGGGAAGACCTATACTGCACCGGTTACCATAACTGCCTGGGCAGAATACAAATATCCTGTTATTACCAATATTACAACTACTGACGGAACCATAACCATTGGGGCGAGAGTCACTACTAACACAGGCTCATGGGGCAATCTTGATGATTTCATACTTGCTCCTGCAGCTTCATAGAAGGGAAGGCGCATATGAGTAAGATATCCACAAGAATAATTCTGCTTGTTACACTTATTGGTATTATAGCACTTGGTGCAATCGGATTGTCTACATTTAACATATCCAGACTTAATGACAGCTATTCAGAGCTTACAGATGAATATCTGGAGGATGAGGATACTATTAATACCTTGAGACTTAATTTTTACGAGATGGAAGCCTATTGCGACCGCCATGTTATCATAGAGGACGAAGCACTGTATACAGCTGTTGAAGAATCCATTAATTCTCTTAACACAGAGATTATGAATGATATTGCAGTATATACAGAGCGGGTGAAATCTGCCGAGGCTAAGAATATCCTTACCAATGTAAGAACCTGCTATGTAAAATACTACAAAAACATATCAAGCATAATCCAGATGAGTGCAGCCGGTCAGAAGCTTACTGCCAGGAACTATATAATTACAGGTAATACAGAATCCCTCAATGACATTACCACTGCGCTTAATGAGTTATGGGATTTGACAGAAAACGAGGTTAACACAGCCAAAAGTGAAATGAAAGCCTCCATCAGTCTCTCCTACCGTATATCAGCTATAAGCATCGCAGTAATTGCTCTTGTAATTATTGCAAGCATAATTATATCTCTTTCCATGGTCAAGCCAATTAAAAAGGCTTCCCACTCAATCAAAAAGATTTCTAAAAAGGTGGAAAATGAAGAGGGAGATTTAAGTGAACGAATCAATGTAGCGGCTTCTCCAAAAAGTGAAATAGGAGCCCTGATTACAGGTGTCAACGGCTTTATTGCAATACTGCAGGATGTAATCAGTCAGATTGCCGGTGCAGCAGGAAGCATTGCCAATTCCGGCGAAGCTATCTCCGGCTGTATCGACTCAGCTGGAACCGAAGTTAATGAGGTAATTGACACAATGAACTCCTTTATGGAACAGATTGAGACAATAACCGGTTCCATTGAAACTGTTAATGTAAGTATTGAGGATGTTAAAAATTCAGTTAATACAATTGCGGCAAACGCAAGCCGTGGCGCTGAGCATGTAAGTCACATCAAAGGCCGTGCAACTGACATTAAGACCCGTGCCAATGCCAACAGAGATGACGCTGTACATATAATTACCAATATTTCTGCTGATGTAACCAAATCCGTTGAAAACAGCAGGCAGATTAACCAGATTACAGAGCTTACCTCTGCAATTCTTGGCATATCCAATAAGACCAATCTGCTGGCACTTAACGCATCAATTGAGGCTGCCAGAGCAGGTGAGGTTGGCCGTGGATTTGCTGTTGTTGCCGAAGAAATACGAGTGCTTGCTGAGAACAGCAAGGAGCTTGCAGGCAGCATCCAGAATATCAGTAATGATGTTGTTAATAATGTTAATGACTTAAGCGACAGCTCCTCCAAGCTTCTTGATTACATAGACCAGAAGGTGCTCCCTGACTATGCCGCTCAGGAGGAGGTAGGCGACCAGTATTATAATGACGCTGCCAAAATGGATAAGCTTATGAATGGTTTTAAGGATTCCACTGACCAGCTTAATCTGGCAATGCAGCAAATCGCTGATACTGTCAGCAGCATTCTTTCAACTGTACAGGAGGCCGCTGATAAGTCCTCTGATGCAGTTTCCAGGACCTCTCATCTTAATGAGTCATTTAGAGGTATTGCAAGTGCATCTGAGAAAAATATTGCAACCGTTGATGAACTGAAGACAGAAATCAATAAATTCCGTAACTTTTAACTTTAAAATCCTGACCCACCAATTATTTTGGCTGGTCAGGATTTTCTTTGTCTTTTTCCATAATTTCCTGAACAAAACGTGATGGCTCAAGCTTACGGTTGTATCGTTCCTTAGAGTAGTATATATACAGTTTCTTTTTTGCTCTGGTCATAGCAACATAGAACATTCTTCGTTCCTCTTCTATTTCCGTATCAAAGCTGGCTTTTTTATGAGGTGTTATCCCCTCGTTAGCGTCAATAATAAATACAGTATCATATTCAAGACCTTTTGAGCTGTGCATTGTAGTCAGTACTACTACATCCTCATCCCCCCGGCGTTTGCCCACACTTTCCTTAAGGCTTCTTGTATATTCCCCAATGTATTCAAGCCAGGCTGCACAGGATTTACATTCTGTGGCGCTGTCCATTATCTCATCTGCCATATCAAAGAGCTCCTGCTTATCAATGTTATGTCCCTCGGCATATTCCTTCAGATAATCATCATACCCTACACCGCGTCGAATATAATTAATCATTGCATAGGGAGGCATTGATGCCATCCGTATTATGTCATTATTAAGCTTGTCAATACGTTCAATCATCCATGGCTTGTCTTCGTAATATTTTTCCAGCTCGTCAAAGGATATCTCCTCATCAGACAGATAATCACGTCCGATATACCTTACAGGCTTATTCATTATCTGAATGAAATCCCGTCTTTTTCTGCTTCCTAACGCAATTGTCATATATGTAAGGAAATCCTTGGCAATCCAATGGTCAAACATATTAGGAACACCATCCTTAATTACAAAGGGAATATTTTGTTCAACCAGCTTACGCACAAACGGTGCTGCTGTTGAGTTGGTTCTAAACAGCACTGCAAAGTCCCTATAGCTTTTGCCGGCTTTTACCAACGCCCTGATATTATCGGTTATTCTTCTGTATTCCTCATTAATATCGTTAAATTCAGCAATTTCAACCTTTGTACCAGGTTCATTAACTGTATTAATATTTTTGGCATATCTTACCTTATTGTTAGCAATTACCCTTCCAGCCGCCTCAACAATATTAGCTGTAGAACGGTAATTCGTATCCAGAAGCACCTTCTGGGCATCCGGATAGTCCTTGTTAAAATTAAGCATAATATCGGGTTTGGAGCCTCTAAAGCCATATATACTCTGGTCATCATCTCCAACAATAAAAAGATTGTCTTCCGGTTTGGCAAGAAGCCTTATTACATCATATTGTATTTTATTGATATCCTGAAATTCATCAATGAGAATATATTGGTACCTGCGCTGCCAGCCCTTTAAAATATCATTTCGTTGTGTCAGCAGCTCGTAGGTATACACCAGCATATCATCAAAATCAATAAGTCTGGCACTTTTAAGTGCTCTGTCATAGTACCTGTATATTTTTCTGAATTCTTCCTCCGGACAGTTGGCAGAATAATATGCATTAATATCCACGCCCTCTGTCTTTACCCTACTTATCTCGCCCGCCAGGTTTCCAATAAATTCATTAATGTCATCAGGCTCCATGCTGCTTCGCTCAACAGCCTGCCTTAATATAAGCTGTCTATTATCTTCTTTGATAATATTGTCAATTGAATAATTGTAGGCTGCCCTTAATATGGAAAAATATACAGCATGAAAGGTTCCAAAGGTCACGCCGGTACGACGCCCCATGATATTATTAAACCTGTTCTGCATCTCTGTCGCAGCAGCCTTGGTAAAGGTTATAACAAGTATCTGGGATGGATTGACCCTGTACTCCTCAATAAGATATTGTATTCGTCTTGTAAGTACTGTAGTTTTACCCGAACCGGGTCCGGCTATAACCAGCATGGGATGTTCCCCATGCTGTATGGCCTTTTTCTGAGAATCATTGAAATTCATAGAATTGTATTGTCCTTATTCCGGAGATAAGAATAATCAGGAAAGCTTTTCAATGCCTTTTTTAATTCTGGCAACTGATTCTTCCTTACCAAGTATCTCCATTATCTCAAATGCTCCACCTGGTGTTGACTGCTTGCCTGATACTGCTGTACGCAGTGGCCACAGTCCCTGTCCATTCTTAATTCCCTTGTTCTGTATATAGTTCATTGCAAGGTCATGAAGGTTATCAAGTGAATAATCATCTGTTCCTTCATATATTGGAAGCAGCTCCTTAAGTATCTCCAAAGAGATAGCAGAATCTGTTTTCATTTTCTTATGTGTGTACATTGCAATATCATAATCAGGTAATTCCTGGAAGAAATCAATATGCTCTGCAATGTCAGGGAAGGTCTCGATTCTTGTCTTAACAAGAGCTGCAATCTTACGGATATCAAGGTCCTTTGTAATAACCTTCCTTATATAAGGCTGTGCCAGCTCAAAAAATCTGTCATCATCCATATTCTTAATGTATTCGCCGTTCATCCAGCGGAGCTTACCCATATCAAACACTGATGGGGACTTATTAATTCTTCTATAGTCAAAATTCTCCTCAAGCTCTTTAAGTGTAAAGAATTCTTCATTGCTCTCCGGACTCCAGCCAAGCAAAGCAACGTAATTAACAATTGCCTCTGGAACAAAACCCTGGTCAACCAGGTCCTCAAAGGAGGAATGTCCACTTCTCTTGCTCAGCTTCTGATGCTCTTCATTAGTGATAAGTGGGCAGTGGATATATACAGGCTCCTCCCATCCGAATGCGTGGTATAATCTTGTATACTTAGGTGTGGATGAAAGGTACTCATTACCTCTTACAACATGGGTTATTCCCATAAGGTGGTCATCAATTACATTAGCAAAATTATAGGTTGGATATCCATCTGACTTTATCAGAATCATATCATCCAGCTCAGAATTCTCAACAGTAATCTCACCATATATGGCATCAGTAAAAGAGGTTGTTCCCTCTCTTGGCACATTGGCTCTGATTACATATGGCATTCCTGCAGCAAGATTAGCTTCAATCTCATCCTTAGAAAGACCAAGACAGTGCTTATCATACTGTACAATCTCTTTGTCATCCTCTGATACCTTGGTTCTGAGACTCTCAAGCCTCTCCTTGGTACAAAAACAGTAATATGCATCTCCCTGAGCTATAAGCTTCTTAGCATACTCCATATACAGACCGGATTTCACTCTCTCACTCTGCACATATGGACCAACACCCTTGTCCTTATCAGGTCCCTCGTCATATACAAGTCCTGTATCATCAAGCGTCTTATGTATAATGTCCAGTGCATCCTCAACAAATCGTTCCTGGTCTGTATCCTCAATTCTTAAAATAAAATCTCCACCGGCATGCTTGGCAATAAGATATTCATATAATGCTGTTCTAAGATTGCCTACATGCATCTTTCCTGTAGGACTTGGCGCAAATCTGGTTCTTACTTTGCTCATTTATACAACCTCCAAAATAGCCGTTCACTCATTGTGAACGCAATATAAGTGAATAATAGCACAAAGAGTCGTAACTTACAACTCTTTGTGCCACATATACTTACGGCAATTTTTATACTGTTTATGCCGTCTAACATATTACTCATCTGCTACAAGTATTTCTTTTATCTCTGTCTCATTGCCCTGAACCAGATAGGTATTACCGCTGTGACAGTATGGACAGGTCTTGCCATACTGTACCGTTGGATATGTCTTACGACAGTCCTCACAATAAGTAACTGCCTTAATTTCTTCAATTACAAGCTCACACCCATCCAGTATCTCACTCTTTCTGGCATTCCAATTCCAGCAGTCCGTCAGGTAGCTGCCCACAACAGTGGACACCTCACCAATTTCAAGTACTACCCTGGCGACCCTGCTGACATTGTTCTCCTTTGCCACATTTTCAACACTGTCTGCTATATGAAAAACAATTCCCATTTCATGCATTATCAGTTACCTTTTTTGGCTGCTTTTTTATATTCCTTATGCGCCTTCTGGGATGCTTTTTCCTCAGGTGTCTTAGAACCAAAGGCAATTTTCATTCCACGCTTAAGAGCATATTTGCCAATCTCCTTGAACTTATCCTCACTCTTACTCATCTTAGAGCAATCAGGATGTGTCCTGTGAAGCTTAATAGCATCAAATTCACACTTGGTTGTACATACGCCACAGCCGATACACTTGTTCTCATCAACGATTGAAGCTCCACAGCCAAGACACCTTGATGCCTCTGTATGAACCTGCTCAGGTGTAAGCGTCAGATGAGCATCCCTGAATGAATGCTTATGGTCTATGGATTCATCCATTGGAGGCTCCTGTCTGCCTGCATTATCGTAGCTGTCAATAACCAGATTATCCTTATCAAGCTCAATAAAATCACGACGGTTTCTTCCAATTGTCAGGCTTGTTCCAGGCTGAACGAATCTGTGAAGTGAAACAGCTGCATTTTTACCTGCCTCAATTGCATCAATTGCAAATTTTGGACCTGAGTATACATCTCCACCTACGAAGATATCTGGTTCTGCTGTCTGATATGTAAGTCCATCTGCAACAGGGTAATTACCATGCCAGAATTCCACCTTAGTTCCCTCAAGCATACTGCCCCATTCAATTCCCTGACCAATAGCAAAAACAATATTCTTACATTCAAC
Source organism: uncultured Butyrivibrio sp. (assembly GCA_964441705.1). Classification (GTDB taxonomy): domain Bacteria; phylum Bacillota; class Clostridia; order Lachnospirales; family Lachnospiraceae; genus Eshraghiella. The sequence continues at coordinate 6,924 of CAYTWF010000031.1, read as the reverse complement.
TGTAACGGTATCATTTTCATCATACTGAGGATTGAATCTTCCTTCGGCATCCTTAACAGAGGTACATTTCTTAAAGACAATACCTGCAACATTACCATTTTCATCCTTAAGTATCTCTTTTGGACCCCAGCTATTATTAATTGCAATTCCCTCTTCGAGAGTTTCTCGAATCTCATCATTGCTTGCTGGCATCTCATCTCTTGACTCCAGACAGTACATCTGCGGATTATCTCCACCAAAACGATATGCTGTACGTACACAGTCAACAGCTACGTTACCGCCGCCAACTACTACAACACCGCCCTTCATCTGCTGTGTCTGATTTTCTGTTGCCTTATGTAAAAAGCTTACTGCAATATCAATACCTTTGGCATCTGCTCCAGGAATTGGAGGAATCTTACCTCCCTGACATCCAATTGCGATATAAAATGCTTTGTATCCCTGCTCTCTTAACTGAGCAATCGTAACATCTGTACCTACCTCTGTATTATATCTAAATTCAACACCAAGCTCTCTTAGTACGTCGATTTCTGCCTCTATTACATCCTTCTCAAGCTTATACGATGGAATTCCATATGTAAGCATTCCGCCTGCCCGCTCATTTTTCTCAAATACAGTTGGAATGTAGCCCTTAGTTGCAAGATAATATGCACATGAAAGACCTGCAGGTCCTCCACCTATAATTGCTATCTTCTGTTCAAAATGAGTAAGCCTGTTACTTGGTATTACAACCTCAGGAATATATCTTGTCTCTGCGTGTAAATCCTGCTCAGCAATAAATTTCTTGATATCATCAATAGCTACTGCCTCATCAATTGTTCCACGGGTACACGCAAGCTCACAGCGCTTGTTACATACGCGTCCACATATTGCAGGAAATGGATTATCCTTCTTAATGAGTGCAAGTGCCTCCTGATATTTGCCTTCCTTCGCCTTGCGAATATAGCCCTGAACAGCAATATGGGCTGGACAGGCTGCCTTACAAGGAGCAGTACCTGTCTCATAACAGTTAATTCTGTTATTATCACGATAGTCCTCGTCGTATTTATCAGGACCCCATGAAAGGTTATCAGGGAGCTCATGCTTAGGATACTGTATCTCTCCGTCCTTGGTACAAAGCTTTTGTCCAAGCTTAACAGCACCTGCCGGACAATACTCAACACATTTACCACAGGCTACACATTTATCAGTCTCAACCTTGGCTGTATATGCACTCCTAGACATATTAGGAGTATTAAAAAGCTGTGATGTACGAAGTGCATTACAGATATTAACATTACAGTTGCAGATACCAAATATCTTATTCTCACCATCAATATTGGTTATCTGGTGAACAAAGCCATTAGCCTCTGCCTTTCTTAATATCTCCATAGCCTCTTCATAGGTTATGTCATGACCCTTGCCAGTCTCCCTGCAGTAATCAGCGAAATCACCAACGCCAATACACCAGTTCATCTCGTCATCTCCACAGCCCTCTCCAAGCGCCGCACGGCTTACACGACATGAACACTGTCCAACGCCAATATGTCCCTCATATTTCTTAAGCCAGTAGGAAATATGCTCAAGGTCTATTGACTGGTTCTCCATTGATATTGCCTGCTCAACAGGAATAACATGCATTCCTATACCTGCTCCTCCCGGAGGAACCATCTGAGTAAGTCCTGCCAATGGAATATATGTCATCCTCTCAAAAAATGATGCAATTGCAGGGTGCTCTCTTAATCTCTGATTACCATTAGGACCCTCTTCCATATTAAAAAGCTCTGCACTGCCCGGTACAAACATAGGCAGGCAGTATCTGCGCTCGCTGGGAGGTGCAGTACGTCCATTATGGTCATAATGATTACCATAATCATACTCGATAAGACCAATGTAGCTCATCTCATCAAGCAGCTTCTGAAAATCCTTCTGTCCATCCTCTGTAATCTTATTCATTTTGCAAAGCTGTGCAAAGGTATAATGTACACGAACCTTCATAGTAAGTGCAACATCAGCCATCTCCTCAGATACTATCTCCGCAAGTCCCCAGTACTCCGGGTCTTCAACCGTTACCTTCCCAAGCTTATGTGCTGCTACATCCGTAATCTTCTTACCAAGTGCGATTATCTTCTCACTTGGGTGTTCATCATGCATATGTGGCGGGTCAACCGCTCTGCTCATCTCTGGCATATCCTGTAATCTCCTTTTAATGTATATTCTCCCATACCTTCACCCAAAACAATATACATATATTATACTTGCATATACAGGTGTGTGTCAAACAATAAGAACAATCTGTGTACCTTTTTTCTATTGCAGTTATTAATGATATCGTTTAATATACAATGTATAACGTATCATCTATCTCGTGATGAATTTCATATACTACATGATATTTTAGTATTTCATTTTGTTCTAAAATAAAAGAAGTATTATTGAGGTGACAAAATGGATTTTATGAATTTGGCAAAAGATATTGGTTCGTCAATAAAGGAACTGCGTGGACTTAGAAAATGCACAGTTCGTCAGCTTGCTGACGGAATAGATGTTACTGAGGGACATATCAGAAATATAGAGGCTGGCTGTGCCAGTCCGTCACTTGAGACATTGATTCTGATTGCAAATTATCTTAATACCTCCATGGAGTCCATACTTGGCAACTATATTATAAGTAAAAACGCTATAAGTGATTACCGCATTCATGAGATATTTGATGACTGTTCTGACCCGGAGACCCAATATCTTATTGAGGTAATTAAAATACAAAAGGATACGATGCGAAAATACAGTGCATTTAAAAAAAAGGAATCATAGCTGTCCGAGGCTATAATTCCTTTTTTTCTGGAATAATAAGTAAAATACCTTCAAGTAAAAATGTAATAAAAACCGCATACGTAACATTCATATAATTATATATGTATGTCAGAATGGCAATTAGAATCAAAATCAAGCATACTACAAGCGAAATCTTCCTGTACTTTTTCTTCTGTTTATCATTAAGGACTCTGTTTACACTGCCTATGGGCGCTTTGTAGATTATTACGGCAGCTCCAACAAAGGAAAATACGGCACCAGCTATATTCTCAAAGGTATAATAGTGTATATATTTAAGGGTTATTTCCACCAGAATCAATATTATCTGGGATTCAATAAAGCACCTGAGGGCAGTTCTTTCATGAAATCCTCCTGCATATTTTCTAAGTGGAATAAATAAAAGAAGAAAAATCAGTAAATCTATGGTTTCTCCTATAAATATTGAAATAATAACTGCAACTACTAATGCCGCAAGCTTAAGTACCATAACGGTCAATCCATAGCTGTATATATTTCTATCTGACTCCTTTATTACATTTCGCCTAACCATCTGGTCAATGACCAGATTAACCACCTTCATTATTTAATCAGCCTTGCTGCTTCTTCCGGCATTTTTGGCTCATATATTACAATGTTGCATGCTGAATTAACATTTGATATTGCTGCAAACATTGCAAGTCCAGAAAGAATTGAAAGTAGTTTAGTCATAAATAAACTTTTCATTAGCTTCACCTCCCACTGTATAATAACTCCTGTGCCGGCCGAATCTTCTATTTTGTAATAAAATCAGTCTTTTATGTCAAAAACAATATTTTTATCATTTATCTGATGATGCTATAATCTAAAAAATTACATTTCCTTTATGTTAATAAAATGATATTATAGATTATAACAATAATACCAAATTGTGAGGTTACCAAATGCTAAACATCGCTGCTGTTGATGATGATATACATATCTGTTCAAGACTTAATGAATTCCTGCAGGATTTTTTTCCTGTGGATAATTTCAGATTTGAAGATTACTCCAATGGAGAGGAGTTTCTCCGTGATATTAAAAGCGGACAACACTATGACATTGTTTTTCTTGATATAGAAATGTTCCCATGTAACGGGATTGAAACTGCAAAAATTCTCAGAGAATACGACCCGGACGAAAAAATATTCATTGTATACGTGTCTTCACACACCGAGCAGTCATTTCAGGTACTTGACTATCATCCATATGCCTTTTTGGAGAAGCCACTGGTATATAAGGTGTTTGAGGAAAAAATGCACCTCATAGTAAAACAGCTTAATAAGCTTCAGGTAAAGCTTGCAATAAAAAAAGACAGAAAGGTTATCAATCTGCCTGTAAGCTCCATAAGGTATATTGAATCCAGTGGACGACAGCTGAATATCCACTGCCGCAAATGTGATGAGGTCATTACCACCTATGACAGCATAGAGAATATTTTTCAATCTCTTTGCCAGATTACACCTACATTTATAAGAACACACAAATCATATATTGTTAACATGCAGTATATTGATGCTTTCAGCAAAACAGTTGTTACCGTGGATGGAATTGATATTCCTATCAGTCAGAAATACCGCTATCAATCCATGGACTCATTTTTTTATCAGAATATTTCAGGAGATAACCTATGATAATTTTGCGCAACATAATATACATTCTATTTGATTTTTTATTTGTATATGCTGTACATATTTTTATGACATCATTTTTTGCAAATAAAATATCACCATTAAAAACAATTGCCGCATATATCTGTTATATCACGGCTGACTGCCTTATATATTTTTACATCAGTAACTCCTTTATTTTCATGACAAGTGGGCTCCTGTTCTATTTTCTTTTGTCACTTGTATATGCCCGCTTTAGCAAAAAAAATATTATTTCTGCTGTGTTCATTTTACTGTTCTCCATATGCAGTGAGCTCCTTGCAGCAGGAATAGTGTCCGTTATCGGTCTGCTTGGAGTATCAGTGTCAACTAATATGTCAATTATTGCAACAATTACCATATCAAGATTGTCTTTTTTCCTGATAATTCTTATTGCGATGCGTTTTATTAAATATCAGAAAAATGGTACAAATATAAAGCATTATGGCATACAGATATATATTACCCCTGTTTTTTCCCTGTGGCTTGTATACTATATTTTTTCCCTTTTGGATTTCAATCAGTTCTCACTTATCAGCAGGGAAAACATATTGCTTATCACTTCAATGATTATGATAATCACCATCAATGTTCTGTCTTTTTATATGTTTGACAGGCAGTACCGCCTCTTCTCCCTGGAGAACAGCAACGCAGTTCTTAAGAACACCATTGATATGCAACTCCACCAGTTTGCTGTAGAGTCCGATATAAGAAATTCCTTTCACCAGGAGAGACATAATCTTAAGAACTACATTATTGGCATTGCTTCTGATATAAGAGCCGGTAACGACGAGCTGGCAATGACAAAGCTGGATGAATATGCAGGTTCACTGGGTTTCTCCTCATATTGCAAAACCGGCTGTCTTCCAATTGATTCTGTTATTAATGTAAAATACGAGTCTGCCCTGGCAAAGGATATCAAAATAGTGTGTGATACTAAGTTTAAATATATCCCAGTGGTAAACAGCGAGGACATCTGCATTCTAATTGGTAACGCCCTTGATAATGCAATAGAATATCTTTCTAATCACAGGGAGCTTCCACAGGAAATTGACGTGATTATTACATGCCTTTCCAAGGTTCTGTGCATAGATATATCCAATCACATAGCCGCTCCTGTACAAATTATTGACGAATGTAAAATCAACTCAACCAAAACAGAAGATGGTCATGGCTATGGTCTTAGCTCTGCCAGATACATAACTGAAAAATATGATGGTCATATGATTCTTCGCTGCGAAAACGATATTTTTCATTTTGGTGCATACCTTAATGTTAATGCTGCCACAAATTGCCAAAATTGAAAAATGCACCTATCCTCTTTTAAATAGGTGCATCAATACTATATTAAACACAAAGCGTTTTCTCATCAAAAAATCGATCAGCTATATATTCCGGAGATTCTGCCCATAATGCATTTTCTGTATTTTGCAGATTCTTATACGTATCTGAATGATAAAATAGCATCGCCGCTTCTTCAAAGGATATCATATCATGTTTCATAATTACATCAATAACTGCTTTTATTTGAATACATACGTTCATGGTTATGTTTTTTCCATTAAATGTATAAATAATATCATTCATAACACTGCCTCCTAATCTGCTTTAATTGTCCCAATGCTCTTTCTGTGTGAAATGAAATCTGATTGTTCACCTTATTATATCTCAGCCTTTCTACAGCCTCTTTAGCATTTAATATTCCCGAAATATACAGTTGAATTGTCTCCATTGTGTTATCATCTGCAACTGGACCGATTACAACATCATATTCATGCTGTAGTCCACCCTTAGAACGGTTCTCTTTTATAAACTCAAGCCATTCTTCTGTCAATCCGTCAAATCTTTTTATCTTCAATGTGCTATTCTCTTCAAATGAATATTGATATACATAATATCTTGCACATTTTTCCCTCAAACTTAGTCTATATGCCCATTCTTTGGCTTGATTTTCTAAAACAGTGGTATAAAATCCCATTCCAAAATCTCGTCTATTATGTGATTTAGCAAGATCTATCTCATCAAAATACTTTGTTGTTCCGTGAAATAAGATTAAACGATGTGAATCTTCTTCAATTATTTTATCAACAAATTCCATTACCTCACTAAAACTGATTTGGTGTAAATATTCATGTTGTAACAATATTTTCTCAAATACCTGATACTTATGAAATAATTCAATTGTTTCCATACCAGTCATATGATTTTTATTTGCATAATATTCAACCGCTTGAACTGAAAGAATTTCAACATCTGACTGAACACTAATTACAATCACCCACTTTCTCTGTTTACCTCTATTGCGCTTATATGATAAAGTATAACTAGTTCTACTCGCTTTTTCAAGTTAACTTTTAAACACTTTTCGAATCTCACACTGGTAAACTGTCCCGCACGCATAACGCTCCCCATCCCGCTTGTGTCAAGTTAATGTTACGAAAAAATTGAACTTTTTTTCATCCCAAAA
>CAYTWF010000030.1:0-37205 GCA_964441705.1 uncultured Butyrivibrio sp. | reverse complement strand
TAACCTGTGAGATACCTTTCCTAACAGACGAAATGCTTATCTAAATGACATTGAAGAGATAATTATATACAAGAGTATTAAATTCAATATGTTGTGTTCTATATAAAAAAAATTCCAATAAATTGTACTTTTTTACTAAAAAGGTGTTAATATAATTAAGACTGTTACCGATAGTAAAAGTATGACTATAATTATGCGATTATGCAACCGGATTTTTTGGGAGGAAACATATGAGGTTTATTAATTTTATAAAAAAACATTGGAAGGCATCGGCACTTTTTATAGCGATTGTAATTGCAACTACAGTAGGCGTTGTACTTGTAAGAGCCAGCAGCATATCAATGACACTGGACACAGCAGCACTTAATTTTGCAAGTACGGGTTCTGAATATGCGGCAGAGGTTAAGGTTACCTCTCTTGTTGTTGATTCAACAGGTGGCGATACCAACGGAAGCTATACCTGGAGCATTGCTGATAATTCTGTGGCCACAGTTTCAATTCTTGAGACTGGACGTGTTAAAATCACACCGGTAGGAGCCGGAGTGACGAGCCTGGAGGTTACATATAAGTTGAATAATGAGAATACGTCTACCTCTAAGACTATTCCAATTTCTGTTGCCCTTAATGTTAATTATTCCAATGTATCTGGAATTTTAATGGCCGGTAATATGAATTATACAGTTTCTGCCAATGCTGCTACAGGCAAGGTTGTTACCTGGTCCTCATCTAACAGCAGCGTTGTTTCTGTTAATTCAATTAACAGCTATCAGGCTAATATAACACCAGTAAGTGGTGGTACGGCAACTATTACAGCAACGATATCATCGGATTCGTTATCTTTTTCCTTCCGTGTAACAGTGGGAGTATCTATTACAACTACAGGGCCGGTTACGGTTGCACAGGGGCAGAATCAGGCAATAGTGACCAACAGTAATTCGCCATCTAATGTGTTCTGGTGGTCGGATGATGAAAAGGTTGCAACGGTGGTTAATGGAGTAATAAATGGTGTGTATGCAGGTACTACCAATATATATGCCAGCTGTAAAGACCATGATGCTTCTAACAATGCAGGAAGCTCAATCAGCGTAGTAGTACCATACACGGTATCGGTACCGTCAACAACGGTTATTGTTGGAGATATGATTGGTATAACCACAACTGCAGACCCTGCCAATGTAAGTATGGTATCTAACAATAATAATGTAATTATTTATGATGCTGCTTCGGGCAAATTTAAGGCAGTATCCACAGGCCAGGCCTCTATTACAGTAACCTGGGGAAGTGAAACACAGACAATTGATATGACTGTAATTGACGGATTCTATCTGTCAACCACAACAACGTCACTTAATATAGGTGCAAGCTCTACAGTAGTAGCGAATGTATCCAATTCAACATCACCTGTTCATTGGACAATATCAGACCCGGATATGGTACAGCTTTCTGTATCAGAGGATGGTCTTACTGCGACAGTTAAGGCTGTTGCCACAGGTGTTAATCCTTATACAACACTTGTTGCAACCCAGGAGATAGATGGAGTAGTCAAATCTGCCTCCTGTAAGGTATATGTGCTTAACCCTGTAACAAATCTTACTCTTATGTACAATGGAACAGAGATTAAGAATGTAATCTCTGTTGCCAAGGCAAGCTCAATATATATTACGGCTTATCTTAACTTTGGTGAGGCTGTAGTTCCAGATAATACAAAGCTTAGCTGGATATCATCCGATACATCGGTTATTACAGTTGCGCCGGTAACTGCATCAGGACAGCAGCAGCTGTGCCAGATTAATGCAGTAGGCGGTGGTAATGCAACAATTACAGTAGTATCAGAGGATGGACTGTATATTGCAACGGCTGATTTCTATGTAACAGAGGGCGTAACGGGAATTTCACTTGACAGTACAGATGTGACAGCACAGATGGCATTACAGAAATTCCAGCTTACAGCAACTGTTAAACCGGATTCAAGTGGTGTTGACCATTCAGTAGTATGGGCATCCCTTGACCCTAATGTTGTAAAGGTTGACCAGAATGGTCTTGTTACATTTGTTGGTCCAGGTGAAACCTATGTAAGTGCTACATCGGCTGCAGATTCAACGAAAATTGCATATTGTCGATTCCATATAACCCAGCAGGTTGAGGGAATTGCAATGGATTATGATAAAGTAACCCTTAATGTTGGAGATGAATACAGACTTACGGCTGTTATTTCTCCAGCTAACGCTTCTAATAAAAATGTTACATGGTCGTCCTCTAATGAGGCGGTTGTTAAGGTTGATGCCAATGGAATGCTACAGGCAATGGGCAGCGGAAGTGCTACCATAATTGTTCAGACAGCAGATGGCGGTTACATTGATATGACTAATGTTACTGTGCTTCAGCCGGTTACCAAGATTACACTTTCCCAGACTGAAATGTCAGTTAAAAAGGGAACAGTATTCTGGCTTAATGCCACAATATCTCCTGAGACGGCTGATAATAAGAAGGTAACATGGAGCCCCTCCGATAAATCACTTGCAACTGTGGACCAGGATGGCAAGGTAACCACCCTTGCAGTTGGAACGGTTACTATTGCCTGCGTAAGCCAGGATAACGGAACAGTAGCTTATTGTATCATAGAGATAACAGAGCCAGTTACAGGCTTGAGTCTTAATACATATTATCAGGAAATGGTTACAGGCACAAAGTTTGTAATTATTCCAACTGTTTTGCCTACAGATGCAATTAATAAGGCGGTTACATATGTATCAAGTGATACAAGTGTTGCAACGGTAGATGCTAATGGTGTTGTAAGTGCAATTAAGGGTGGAGAATGCCAGATAATTGTAACCACAGTAGAAAGCAGTGTAGAGGCTGTGTGTACAATCAAAGTAAAAGAATTTGTAAGCTCTATTGAGATAAGTGGTAATCCCGAGAACCTGAATGTTGGTTCTTTTGTAGATTTGAAAGCAACAGTAGGCAGTGAGACTGCTACCAATAAAATGGTATACTGGACATCATCTGATAATTCAGTTGCGACTGTTGACCAGACCGGAAGAGTTACCGGACTTAAGCCAGGAACAATAGTAATATCAGCAACAGCAGCTGATGGAAGCGGTGTAAGTGCTTCTGTCATTATCCGTGTTATTAATGCAGTTACTTCTATTACATTAAGTGAATCCAAGATAACCATATATGTTGGAGATACCTTTAATATTAATGCAACAGTTAATCCTGCCAATGCATCTATTAAAGGATTAACCTGGACATCAGATGACAGCGCAGTAGCAAGAGTATATTCTGATGGTGATGTAGTAGGTGTTACAGCTGGACGAACAGTAGTTCATGCAACGTCAAATGATGGTAATAATGTAGTGGCTAATTGTACTGTAATTGTTAAGAACAGGATACCGGCATCATCAATCAGTATCAATTCTTCAGATATAACTATGCTTAAGGGAAAGACAAGAACTCTAACGGCAAGACTTTTCCCTACCAATAGTAATGAATCGATAAAATGGCTGTCTACAGACACTTCGATTGTTCAGGTAGATGGTAATGGTACGATAGTTACAGTTGGTGCAGGTGTGTGTGATATTGTAGCATACAGTACCAATGGAACGGTTGAGGATTCCTGTACAATTCATTCGATAGCCATGAGCTGCACCGGAATGAATCTGGAACAGTATGATACCTTTAATCTCTATGTGGATGGCGCTCCATCAGCAGTTTCATGGAGATCCTCCAACCCTAGAATTGCATCAGTAACACAGGGTGGTGTAGTAACAGGAAGAATGCCTGGAGAATGTACAATTACGGCAACGGTTGATGGTAAGACAGTAACCTGCTATGTTAAGGTTATGGCTGTTGACCCTGGAAAATTCATTAATAGAAATTAATAAATAACCCGGAGATTATAATGTCTCCGGGTTATTTATGCAAAAAGTTGGAGCTCCAAATGATGAGTTTGGAGCTCCTAGCTTTTAAATATGAGGGGGGAGATAGAAAGTTATACTCACTATCCACAAGCTACATTACAGTATGAATGTGACGGTTATGTGAAAAGCATGTAAATAAAATAAAAAAAATCTTAATAAAAACTTAATTTTTATGTCAGTTGATTTTATATACTGCGTATGATATATTATTTACAGTCTGATTATTAATTAGCTTAATTTAAAGGAGAAGGTATATGAGCGACAATAATGATTTTGAAGATGAATTAGCCAAGTCAATAGCCCAGATTGTTAATGAAGAGACAACCGGAGCCGAGGTTTTTGTTAAGAATTCAGCAAGGAACCAGATGGATGATATGCCGGAGCTTGAACAGGCAGACGAAGAGGACATTCCAGAGGATGCTACTGAGACTGTTGACGTAGATGATGATATAGATGATAAAGACAAAGGACACAATAAGAAACGCAATATAATAATTATTGCTTCAGTTGCAGCAGCAGTTATTGTGATTGTGCTTGCAGCATTTTTTATAATTCGTGCGGCAATTAATAAGACACATGATAATTATGCATATTACAATAATCTTGGTTACGAGGCTTATGATACCAAGGATTATGAGACTGCAATTGTCAATTTTGAGAAGGCACTCACATATGATGAGGGCAAGAAGGATATTGACATGATGCTGTATCTGTATGATTGCTATTATTACACCAAGGATACCAAGAATGCAGTAGTTGTTCTTAAGGATGTACTTGAGGTGGATTCTGATAATTTTAATGCACTGTATTATCTTGTACAGCTGTATTCAGAGGATGAGGATTATGACAGTATAGCTGAATTATATGATACTCAGCGTGAAAGCGATAATGAGAAGGTTGTTAATCTTTTCTCACAGTATACTCCGGCTGACCCGGTGATTTCACCAGAGGCAGGTTCATATGGAAGTAATCAGAACGTTAAGATATCAGCAGGAAGCAAGGACGTGATATATTATACCCTTGATGGCAAGAAGCCAACCGTTAAGAGCACTGAATATGATGCTCCAATTACTATTGAAAAGGGTACTACTACATTGAGTGTTATTGCTGTAAGTGAGTATGGAATTATAAGTGATGTTGTTACTGCAGAATATGATATAAGCTATACAGCTCCTGCAATGCCAACAATATCCCCATCAAGTGGCTCCTATTCTACATCAGCAGTTCAGCTTGTTACAATTGGTAATATTCCATCAGGAGGTACAGCCTATTATACAACTGATGGTTCAACACCTACCGGAGCAAGCAATAAATACACAGCACCATTTGAGATGAAGGAAGGCTCTTCAATTATATCTGCAATAGTAATTGATGCCAATGGACTTACAAGTCCTGTTGCGTCTGTAACCTACACTCTTAGTGTTGTAGACAAATATACAGATACAGATGCCCAGAATTTCATATGGACAGCACTTGAGAGTAATAAGATAGTTAATTCATCTAAAGAGGATGAGGATGGTAATGTATATTCATTGTCATATTATTCCAAGAAGACAGTAAGTGCCATGACAATATGGATGTTCACTGTTAAAGCCGGAGATGAGACACTTGATTATTATTATGGTGCAGATGCCACTACCGGTGAAGTGTATAAGCTGGTTCCAGATGGAGATGAATATAAGCTTACAAGACTTAAATCCTAAATTAATTTTCTAAATATTATAGATATTTATGCTTTTATTAATTAACCGATGCAAAATAAGTGTCATTTTGCATCGGTTTTTCATATTTTTTAAAAATAAACAGGAATTTCATATTGCATTGAAGTAAAGTGTTGTATAAAATAGAGGTTAGACAAATAATTGGAGGTGCTTTATGTATAAAATACTAAAAGCTGAGAAACTGGCTGATAAAATATTCCTTATGGATATTGAAGCAGAGCGTATTGCTAAGTCATGCGAACCAGGTCAGTTCATTATCGCTAAAATGGATGAAAAGGGTGAGCGTATTCCGCTTACAATATGTGATTACAACAGAGAAAAGGGAACTGTAACAATTGTATTTCAGATTGTTGGTGCTTCAACTGCATTAATGTCAGAGTTAAAGGCTGGAGATTATATAGAGGATTTTGTTGGTCCACTTGGATGTGCTTCAGAGCTTGTCACAGAGGATATGGAAGAGCTTAAGAATAAGAAAATCTTATTCGTTGCAGGTGGAGTAGGAACTGCTCCTGTATATCCACAGGTTAAATGGCTTCATGAGCATGGCGTAGCTGCTGATGTAATTATGGGCTCCAAGACCAAGGATTTGCTTATTCTTGAGAAAGAGATGGAGGCCTGTATGTTACAACAGATGACGGAAGCTATGGCAGAAGTGGAATGGTAACTGAGACAATCAAGTATCTTGTTAATGAGGTTGGCAATAAGTATGATGTATGTATTGCAATTGGACCTATGATTATGATGAAGTTTGTATGTCTTTTAACAAAAGAGCTTGGAATTCATACTGTAGTCAGCCTTAACCCTATTATGGTTGATGGAACAGGTATGTGTGGAGCATGTCGTGTTCAGGTTGGTAATGAGATTAAATTTGCATGTGTTGACGGACCTGAATTTGATGGTCATTTAGTTGACTTTGACCAGGCAATGAAGAGACAGCAGATGTATAAGACAGAGGAAGGCAGAGCAATGCTTAGAGTAACAGAAGGCGCAACACATCATAATGGTGGATGCGGCTGCGGAGGTGACAAATAATGGACGTAATGAAGAGAGTTCCAGTTAGAGAACAGGACCCACAGGTAAGAGCTAAGAATTTTGAAGAGGTATGTCTTGGATATAATGCTGAGGAAGCAATGGAAGAGGCTGCAAGATGCCTTAACTGTAAGAATGCACAGTGCGTACTTGGATGCCCGGTATCTATTAATATCCCTGCATTCATTCATGAGGTTAAAGAAGGAAATTTTGAAGCTGCATATAGAATAATAAGTGAATCATCTGCACTTCCTGCTGTATGTGGACGTGTATGTCCACAGGAATCACAGTGTGAGGGCAAGTGTATTAGAGGAATCAAGGGCGAGCCTGTATCAATTGGTAAGCTTGAGAGATTTGTAGCTGACTGGGCAAGAGAGAATGGAATATCTCCAGAACCAGCCAAAGAGAAGAAGGGTAAAAAGATTGCTGTTATAGGTTCAGGCCCTTCAGGTCTTACATGTGCAGGAGACCTTGCAAAGATGGGATATGATGTTACTATATTTGAAGCATTACATAAAGCTGGTGGAGTACTTGTATATGGTATTCCTGAGTTCCGTCTTCCAAAGGAAAAGGTCGTTGAGGCTGAGGTTGAGAATGTAAGAAAGCTTGGAGTTAAGATTGAGACCAATGTGGTTGTTGGTAAGGCTGTAAGAATTGATGACCTTATGGCAGAGGGCTTTGAGGCTGTGTTTATTGGTTCAGGTGCCGGTCTTCCAAGATTCATGGGAATACCTGGAGAGAATGCCAACGGAGTATTTTCAGCTAATGAATATCTTACAAGAAGCAATCTTATGAAGGCTTTTCATGAGGATTATGCAACACCAATTGTGGCAGGTACCAAGGTAGCTGTTGTTGGTGGCGGTAACGTTGCAATGGATGCTGCAAGAACAGCATTAAGACTTGGCGCAGAGGTTCATGTTGTATACAGAAGAAGTGAAGAGGAGCTTCCAGCCAGAGTTGAAGAGGTACATCATGCTAAGCAGGAGGGTATTATTTTCGACCTTCTCACTAATCCAACAGAGATTATTGTTGACGACAAGGGTTGGGTTAAAGGAATGAAGTGTGTTAAGATGGAACTTGGTGAGCCTGATGCATCAGGACGTAGAAGCCCTGTTGAGATTCCTGGTTCTGAATTTGAGATGGAGCTTGATACAGTAATTATGTCACTTGGTACATCTCCTAATCCACTTATATCTTCAACTACAGCAGGTCTTGATACCAACAGACGTAAATGTATCGTTGCAGATGAGGTTAATGGACAGACATCAAAAATTGGTGTATTTGCCGGTGGAGATGCAGTTACAGGTGCAGCAACTGTAATTCTTGCAATGGGCGCAGGTAAGGCAGCTGCAAAGGGAATTGACGAATATTTAAGTAATAAATAACATAAGAAGACCGATGGGGACAATACATAATGGTGAATAGTATAATTAATAACAGCATAGTTCTTTTATCAGCAGGGTTTGAATTGCTGAGAGTGCATCCGTATATAGTTATATCTGTTTTCCTGATTGGACTTGTTCTTGTCGGTCATTTTATATCTACCAATAAGAGGAGAACCCAAAGGCTTATAGATGAACATGCATATCTTGATGATATTGTGGGCTACAGTAATTATACCAAATTTGTTGAGGATGCTGCTGTCATGCTGCAGTATGATGATGTTCATTATGCAATTGGTTATATAGACATAAGTAATTTTAAGACCATTAATGATTTCTATGGAAGAGAACAGGGCGACGGAGTATTAAAGACTGTTGCCGACAGAATTCATGACCTGGTAGTACCTGATGGAATATTTGCCAGAAGGTTTGCTGACAGGTTTGTATTTATGATTAGCTATCTGGATGTGAAGAGTCTTGCATATATTGTTGAGACCTATCTGTCCGAGATGGATTTTGATATGCCGGGAATTAATGAGACCATCAGTATTAAATGTAATTGTGGAATCTACGAGGTGGATGATTACAAGGAGAATATTGACGAGATGGTGGATAAGGCGGCAATTGCCACCAAAATATCCAAAAATTCCATATCACAGACGGTTACAATTCTTAATAAAGAGGTAAGCAAGACCATTATGCGTAATCAGGAGATTACATATAAGATGAATAAGGCGTACCTCAATAATGAGTTTATAGTATATATTCAGCCCAAAATATCCTTTAAGGACGAAAGAATTGTTGGCGGAGAGGCACTGGTAAGGTGGATGTCTCCTACAGAGGGGTTGATTCCGCCGATTCACTTTATTCCACTGTTTGAACAGAATGGATTTGTTACTAAAATAGATTTCTACGTTCTTGAGACCATATGCAGACTTATTAAAAAATGGGAGAACACGGGCAGAAAAATTGTTCCGATATCTGTTAATCAGTCCAGACTTCATGTATATGACCCTATGTACATTAATAAGCTGATTAATGATTTTGATAAATTTGGAGTATCCAAATCCAGTCTTATTTTTGAAATTACTGAAAGTGCATTTACTGAGAATACAAAGGATATGATTGAATTAACCAAGCGTATGTCACAGCTTGGCTACAGAATATCAATGGATGACTTTGGATGCGGATATTCATCCCTTAATATGCTTAATAATCTGCCAATATGTGAGCTTAAGCTTGATAAGTCCTTTCTGGATGATGAGACGGAGAGAAGCAGATATATTATCAGGTCAATTGTTAATCTTGCACATGGATTGGGAATTTCAACAGTGTGTGAGGGTGTTGAGACCGCAGAGCAGGTGGAATTTCTTCACAGAATTGGCTGCGATATAGCTCAGGGCTACTATTATGCAAGACCAATGCCAATAGATGAATTTGAAAGATTACTTGAGAAGCAGTAACGCAATAAGCATTCATAGTTCAATATAAAGCTACAGCCTGTAATAAACATTATAATATGTGAATTACAGGCTGTATTTTAATTATATAGCTTATCAAAAATTCTGTCTGCTAAATCGTCTGCATAGGAATCGTCCAGATTCTCATAATCACTGCGGATGGATTCTTTAATTAATGCGATACGCTCAAAATATTTCTCTTCATCTGACAGAGCAGGGTCTATTGTTGAATCAATGCTTTCCGATGAATTCAATTCTATGTAGGAATCAATTACGCTGCTGGAAAAATTCTCCTCCTGTGTGGCTTCATTTCTAAGTCGGCTGACCTTAAGATAGGATGAAATTCCAATTATTATGAATGCAATAAAAAGTCCGCCAAGAACAACGTAGAACATTATATTGTCCTTTGGAGCAAAATGAATATTAATTACTCCAAAAATATTAAGCAGAAGAAATACAACTCCTAAAATTCCAACAAAGACAAATGTAAAGCCGGAAGATTTGGTATCATTATACTGTTCCTCCTTGGATGTATATGCCATGCTGTTACCTCCCAATGTTTTATATCTAAAGTATACATCATTGGGACAATTCTTGTAAACAAAGAATCATTATGTTATTCTAATAATTATTAATAAGCAAATAACAGAAAGGTCGTGGACGTTATCAGTGCATATATTGAGCTTAATGATGTAAAGAAAACATATAGAATGGGTGAGGTGGATATTAACGCTCTTGCCGGTGTCAGCTTTGAGATTAATAAAGGTGAATTTGTGGTTATTGCAGGTGCCAGTGGAGCTGGAAAAAGTACCATTCTTAATATTCTTGGCGGAATGGATACTGCTACAAGTGGAAAGGTAATAGTAGATGGCAGTGATATAAGTGAATATTCCTCCAGACAGCTTACAACCTATAGAAGATATGATATTGGCTTTGTATTTCAGTTCTATAATCTTGTGCAGAATCTTACAGTTGTGGAGAATGTAGAGCTTGCAGCCCAGATATGTAAGAATCCGCTGGATATAAGGACAACGGTTGAACAGGTTGGACTTGGTGAGCGTATGAATAACTTTCCGGCACAGCTTTCCGGTGGAGAACAGCAAAGAGTAGCTATTGCCAGAGCACTGGCAAAGAATCCCAAGATACTTTTATGTGATGAGCCGACTGGAGCACTTGATTATAACACAGGAAAGGCAATTCTTAAGCTATTGCAGGATACCTGCCGTACCAATAATGTTACTGTTATAGTTATAACCCATAATCTTGCGCTTACTGCAATGGGAGATAAGGTTATTAAGGTTAGAAACGGACTTATTGAAAGCGTTGTTGTTAATGAGAATCCGGTTCCTGTTGAAAGGATTGAGTGGTAATGAAAAAAGCTTTGTTAAAAGATACATTTAGAGAGGTTAGAAAAAGCTTCGGAAGATTTATTTCCATATTTGGAATTGTGCTTGTTGGTGTTGCTTTTTTTACCGGAGTAAAGGCATCGGCGCCATATATGAAGAATTCGGCAGATGCATATTTTGACAGGTCCAATTTCTGTGACTACAGGATATTATCACCGATTGGTTTTGAGTCTTCGGATGTTGATAAGGTGAGTAAGACTGAGGGTGTTAGTGAAGCCACTGGAGGGTACAGCGTACAGGTTCTGTCAAGCATTGATACAAGTGAACGGGTATTTCAGATGATGTCCTATGATGAGGATAATTCCATGAACTCCCTGACACTTGTGGAAGGCAGAATGCCTGAGAACAGTGGAGAATGTGTACTCAGGTATTATACAATGAAAAGCTTTGATATAAGCCTTGGAGATGAGATTACCTTCACCTCGGGGACAGATATTGATATATCCAATATACTTGCCAACGCTACCTATAAGGTGGTTGGATTCGTAACAACACCTTATTATCTGTCCTATCAGTATGATTCTGCGTCAATAGGAAGTGGTAAAACAGAATGTGTCGGCTTTCTGCCGGAGTCGGAATTCGTGACCGGCAGATATTCTGTGATATATGCTGCCTGTGAGGGTGCTGCAGAACTAAATTGTTATGATGATGAATATTTTGACCTTACAGATAAGACTAAGGAGAAGCTGGAGACTTTATCCGATACCTGGTATGTGCTTGACAGAAACTCACATTTCTCATATGTGGATTATGGCAACTGTGCAGACAGGATGGACGCTATTGCCAGGGTATTTCCTGTATTCTTTTATCTTGTAGCCGCTCTTGTATGCCTTACTACGATGACCAGAATGGTGGATGAACAAAGAGGTGTTATAGGAACCCTTAAGGCTCTGGGATACAGTAAATTCAGCATAGCGATGAAATATGTTACATATGCGCTGACAGCGTCAGCAGCAGGTGGAATTGCAGGCTGTGTAGTGGGTCTTAATACCTTTCCAAAGGTAATTTTTAATGCATGGAATATTGTGTATACAGTTGATGGGCTTGTCCCGGATTCCCAGCTTTTAATGTGTGTTATTGCTGTGGCAGCAGCGGTGGCGGTAACGGTGCTTGCAACTGTGGCAGCCTGTATTGGAGAGCTTGTTGAGACTCCTGCACTTTTACTTAGACCCAAGTCTCCTAAGAATGGCAGAAAGGTATTTCTTGAGAGAATACCCTTTATGTGGAAAAGGTTTTCTTTTTCCCAGAAGGTTACTGCAAGGAATATTCTAAGATATAAGAAAAGATTCTTTATGACGGTAATCGGAATTGCAGGCTGTACCGCATTGATTCTGGCCGGCTTTGGAATAAAGAACAGTGTATCAACGGTTGTATCCGGTCAGTATGGAACGATATTCGGATATGATGTTGCCGGCGTATATGGAGGCAGCATGGATGAAGACAGTGAAGCAGGGTTCATTAAAGCTTACAGGGATAATGAGCAGGTTAATAGTATATATTCCATAACCCAGCAGTCTGCAACAGCCAGTGATACAGCCGGGACTGCCGGGGCACACGAGAAGACGGTAACCATGATAAGTGTGGATGATTCGGAGAAATACAGCGAATACACAACGCTTCAGAGACATTCAGATGATAAAGAGCTGCTTATCCCTAAGGAGGGTGCCCTGATTACATATAAGCTTGCCAAGGATTATGGCGTTAAGGCTGGCGATTATATTTATGTGAAGCTGTCCGGTGATGAATATTACAAAATATATGTTGCGGACGTAGTTACAATGTATGTTGGACAGTATGTGTTTATGAATGATGAGTATTATGCTCAGGTATTTGGTGAGCAGGCGCAGAATAATTCTTTTATAGCAATACTTAATACACAGGAGTAGAGTACGCAGCAGAGACTTGGAAGTGAGATGATGGACAGGTACGATATCGAAAGTATATCATATTTTAGTGGTATACAGGATACCTTTGCTGATATGATTGCATCACTGGATATTATTACTGTTGTGCTTATTATTTCTGCGGCATTGCTGGCCTTTGTTGTGCTGTATAATCTTATTAATGTTAATATATCTGAACGTATTCGTGAGATTGCAACAATTAAGGTTCTGGGCTTTTATGACAATGAGGTGGCAGGGTATGTGTACAGAGAGAACATAGTATTAAGTATTATTGGTTCGCTGGCTGGGCTTGTTCTTGGAATATTTCTCCATGGATATATCATGAATGTTATAGAGATGGATGATGTTATTTTTCCTAAGACAATATTCTGGTACTCATATATTTTTTCATTTCTCATTACAGTTGTATTCGGACTTATTGTTAATGGCTTTATGTATGGACGGCTTAGAAAGATTCCGATGGTGGAATCACTTAAATCAGTTGAATAAAAAAAGAACTCCCGGTCTGCAGCTAATTGCAGTTCCGGGAGTTTTTATGTTACAGGGTTATTTGGTCTTTTTGGAAAAGAAATAGGTAAACAGGGTGCTTACTACAAATAACACAATGCCTACAATTATTGAAACAGGACCAAAGGATGGTGCTTCCATCTTGTAGAAGATTGCAAATGGTGAGGCTGTAATAAGTCCAAGTATTGCACAGTAGGTTATGGATTCAAACTTCTTAAGCAGCCAGGTAATGAGCTTGGAGATAAGAAGAATTCCAATTATGCAGCCAATTGCAAATGGAATAAGTATGAGTACACAGTGTCCAATTGCTGCACCGTCAAGAGCCTTTATTGCTGATAAAAATCCGCTTACGGTTCCGACGATTCCGGCATAGTAGCCAAGAATCATAAGCATAAGAGAACCACTTACGCCAGGAATTACCATTGTAGCTGCTGCAATAATACCAAGACCTACAAGCTTAATAAGGGTTATAGGGTCTGTTTTGATTGAATCAGCACCTGCTGAGGCAGGATTGGCAACTGCCATCCATACTGCAACTGCAAGAAGTGCAAGAAATGCAATAATGTGCAGTGGATTGATTCTTTTTTGTTCCTTCTTAAGTGCATTGCTGGTGTTAATAACGATCTCAGGTATGCCGCCAACAATAAGACCGGTAAAACACATACAGGTCTGAAATGAAAAGTTGGAAAGACAGTATGGAATAATAAATGAAAATACACCAATACCTCCAATCATTCCGATTATTAATGGCAGCATAGTCAAAAAAGATTCCTTAAACTTTTTGGTAATATTGTTAATTGCGCCAATTAGTCTGTCGTATACACCCATTGATACGGCCATTGTTCCACCACTTACACCGGGAATAATATTAGCTACGCCAATAAATACCCCTTTAATAATATCCAGTATAAATTTCATGTCTATTTTCCCTTCGGATTAATTATATTGTCTGAGTCCAGACACAATGTATTCTAAGTCTTTTATGCTTACCCGTCAAGAAATATGAGTAATAAATAAGAATTCATACTTTGGACAAAGCCCTCATATCTATAGATAGGAGGTTGAAAAAGATGGAGGAATCCTTTGAATATCTGTCAGTTGAGCTTAGAAAAATTATTGGAATAATCAGTAAAGGTGCATGTATTCATGAAATCCGACTTCGTGTTGGCAAGCCATTAATTGTGTATACAGACAAAGGAGAGTTGTGTGTGTCGGCAGAGGGCTTTGCAGTACCCTGTAATAAGGGCTATATAGTTCCAATTAAGGATATTAGGGAAACACTGGAATATGTAAGCAATTATTCACTGTATGCGTATGAGGAGGAGCTGAAAAAGGGCTATATAACCATGACCGGTGGAAACAGAGTGGGGATATGCGGCAAGGTAATACTTGATGGGGAGCGTATAAAGGGGATAAGAAATATATCCTCAGTGAATATAAGACTTGCCCATGAGATAACAGGTTGCGCAGCAGAGGTAATGCACTACATATACAATGGCGTGGAAATTAACAGTACATTAATTGCTTCACCTCCCGGAGGAGGTAAAACAACTATTTTAAGAGATATAATAAGATGCCTTTCTGATGGGACTCAAAATCATTCGGGAATCAGTGTTGGAGTTGCAGATGAGAGAAGCGAAATAGCAGCCTGCCATATGGGTGTGCCTCAGAATAATATTGGTATAAGAACAGATGTTCTTGACGGCTGCCCCAAGGCTCTGGGTATGATGATGCTTATAAGGAGCATGTCTCCTAAGGTGGTTGCAGTTGATGAGATAGGGAGCAGCCAGGATGCTGCCGCAATTATGTATGCCATTAATTGTGGCAGCAGAATAATTGCAACGATACATGGAGGCTCCATGGAGGAGCTGCTTGATAAAGAGGTTGTAAAAACTCTTATAGCCAGCCATGCCTTTACAAGAATAATAATGCTTGGAAACAGTACAAGACCTGGTGTTGTAGAGGGAATATATGATGGGGAGGGCAAAATATTATGAATACGGCAACAAGAATAATGGGGGCGGTGCTGGTTATTTTCGCAACAACTGCATATGGATATATTTTGAGCCGGGACCTTAGGGCGAGATACAATGAGCTTAAGGAGCTGAAAAAGATAATGTTTATATTAAAGGGAGAAATCGGATTTGGACATACTCCGGTTAAGGAGGCCTTTGGTAATATCGCATTAAGATGCAGCGAACCGCTAAGAACAATTCTCCAGGATTTTTCTAGCATAAGGAATCAAAATGAGCCGGTGGCAAAGCAATGGGAGCACTGTATGGGAGAAGGACTTAAAAAAACCCACCTGAGTGCAGCTGAAAAGGAAAGACTTATTCTTCTTGGAGATATGTTAGGACTTAGCGATTGCGATACCCAGCTTCATGCAATTGATGTATATCTGGATGAGCTTGCAGTAAGTATTGACCAGCTGACGGCTGCATTACCTGGCAAGGTCAGGCTGTATAACAGTCTGGGAGTAATGTGTGGAATAGTTATAGCACTAATAATAATCTGAAAGGTACAGCTTCATGGAGGTTAGTCTGATATTTAAAATTGCAGCGGTGGGAATTCTGGTGTCGGTAATTTCCCAGATACTTAAGCACAGCGGAAGAGAGGAGCATGCTTTTCTCACAAGTCTGGCAGGTCTTTTGCTTGTGCTCTACTGGATAATTCCCTATATAAGCCAGCTGTTTGAGACAATTAAAGACATGTTCTCTTTATAGGTGTGAAATGGACATTATTAAAATAGCATTTATTGGAATTACAGGTGTTTTTATCAGTATTCTTGTGAAGAATTCCAACAAGGAATACGGGCAGTTCATTTCCCTGGGAATCAGTCTTTTGATATTCGTATATATATCTGCAAGACTGAAGGTTATAGTGGAGGGAATTAACAGCTTTACAGAATTTATTGATTTTGATGAAAAATATCTGCTTATCCTTCTTAAAATGACCGGAATTACATATGTATCGGAATTCGCTTCATCTATGTGCAGGGACAGCGGGTACAACGCAATAGCATCACAGATTGAGATATTTGCCAAGCTGTCGCTGCTGGCGGTAAGTCTTCCTGTTGTAACTGCTTTGATAGAAACAATTAGCACACTTTAGGAGCTATATGAAGAAAATATTGTTGCTGGGAATTATTCTGATGGCAGGACTGTGCTGCGTCAGGGTGTATGGACAGGAGACTAAGCCTCAGGGCTATGGCTCCCTGTCAGATTACGATTTTAATGAGATAGATGATATTATTGATGAGTACAGCAGTGAGTTTGATTTTGATGAAATGGTGCAGTCTTTTTTCAATGGAGATATTAATGGCAGCCTGGAGCTATTGGGCAGCAGCATACTGAATTATCTGTTTGGAGAACTGAGTGCACAGAAAAAAATAATAATCAAAATAATAGTTATAGGTGTGGCAGCGGCAGTTTTTACCAATATAGCAGGAACGCTGATGTCAGGAGGATTGTCGGAAACCGGCTTTTATGTAACCTATATAATGCTTATAGGCACACTGACTGCAGGATACATTATGGCTGCAACGGTGGTAAAGAATGCACTAAACGCACTGATAACCCTTATGGATGCGGTGACTCCGGTGTATGTCCTGTCCCTTGGCTTTGCCTCAGGAGGGACAAGCGCCACAGGCTTTTACCAGATTATCGTAATGGTAATAACTATTATTGAAAATGTCCTTTTGAAAATAATAATTCCTACAATATATATTTTTATGATAATCGGACTGATTAATAATTTTACCGAGGGTGGAATATTTACAAAAGCTCTGGAATTAATGAAAACAGTGATTGAATGGGTGCTAAAGGCTCTTATGTCTGTAGTTATCGGTATTAATATTGTTCAAAGTCTTATAAGTCCGGTAATGAATTCCATAAGAACAACAGCACTTGGCAAGGCAGTGTCAGCAATTCCCGGGGTTGGAGGAGTACTAACCTCGGTATCAGGAATTATACTTGGCTCAGGCACTTTGATAAAAAATGCTATCGGAATGGCATCAATGGTGGCGATAGTTGTGGTCAGCTTTATACCTGTTATTAAAACTGTGATAATGTCCTTGTCCTACAAGGCAGCAGGGGCAGTGCTTGAGCCAATATCAGACAAAAGAATTATTAATGCAGTAAATGGAATATATGAAAGCATAATTCTTCTTACAAAAACACTTTTATATGCAGTGGTATTTTTTCTTCTGACGGTGGCAATAATATGCAGTTCAACGAACTGGAATGCAGGGTGAGATATGGAATATATTATCAGCTGGATTAAGAATATTGCGGTATTTTACATAATAGCTTCATTAATTAACAATATAATACCTGATAATAAGTATAGAAAATATATAAAGCTTTTTCTTGGAATAGTAATGATAATTATGCTTATAAAGCCTGTTGGAGAGCTGCTTAATATGGACGGACAGTTTGAGCTTAAGCTTATGTCGGACAATCAAAGACAGATGTCCTGGGAGCTGGCACAGGAGCTTTCACTTGCAGATGAGGACAGAGCTTTGGCTATTACAGGAGAATATGTGGAAAATATCAGTAATAATATTGAACAATATTGTAATGAGCTTGGAATAGAGTATATAGCTTCTGATGTGGAAATTGATACTAATATGGAGTCAGAGGCGCTTGGAAGCATTACATATATTGGGGTGGAGATATCCACAGGAACCCAATTGACAGACAATACAGATAATCCCTCTCTGGAGCTTAATGCATTAAGACTGAAAAATTATATTTCTGACTTCTATAATATTGAAAAACATAATATATATGTAAATATAAAAGATTAAGGAAGGGTGACTGTAATGACTTTTAATATGCCGGAGAAGCTTAAGAAAATAATGGGAAAGCTTTTATCAAAGGATAAGCTGCTTCTCGTACTTCTTTTCGGCGTATTACTTATTGTTATTAATATTCCTGCTAAGAAAAGTCAGTCTTCAGATAAAGACAGCACTAAATCCGATTCACAGACGGTGTATAAGACTGACAGCACAGATGAATATACCACACGTCTTGAAGCTGCACTGGAAAAAACGCTGTCAGCATCCTCAGAAATTGGAAAAACCAGTGTAATAATCAATGTTAAGGATTCAGGTAAAAAAATTTTGTACACCCAGAAGAGGACATCCGAAAGTGAGGTTGAGGAATCGGTTGTATATTCCAAGCTGGATGGGGATGAAATACCTTATGTAATTAACGAAGAAATGCCGGAAATACAGGGTGTAATAATATGTGCACAAGGAGCAGGCAGTGCCAGCGTTATATCACAGGTTACGCAGGCTGCAAGTGCTTTTTTGGGAGTATCAGTGAATAAAATCAAGGTTTTGAAACTGGAGGTATGATTTTGAAAAAAATCTTTAAGAAGAATCAGATTATTATAACAGCACTGGCATTAATGATAGCAGTTGCCGGTTACATAAATTATTCTGATAACATAAAAGAAAAGCAGAAGGTGTCGGCAGCAGATTCTCCGGTAACAGAGACTACACCGGCAGATACGGATGTACTGGAAAGCGAAACAGATCCTGAAACCGGGGAGGTGCTAAGCCGTGATGTGGAGACTGACGAAGCAGGGCTTACAGACCCGGGAGCAACGGTGCTTACCTCTAATCTTAATTCGGAATTCATTATAAGTGCCAAGCTGGAGCGGGAACAGGTAAGGGCCACAAGCAAGGAAAGCCTTCTTGGGATAATTAATAATGCCGAGCTTACCGAGGCAGAGAAAACGGCAGCAGTAACCCAGATGGCGGCAATTACAGATGCCTCAGAAAAGGAGCTGGCAGCAGAGCTGCTTTTGGAGGCAAAGGGCTTTAACAACGTTATAGTGTCCATTACCAATGAGCAGGTGGATGTGGTCATAGAGATTGATGAGCTGACAGATACTGACCGGGCACAGATTGAGGATATTGTAACCAGAAAAACTGAGTCTACAGTAGATATGCTTCGTATTACCACAGTAACGCCAGTAAAGTAGCTTGCAAAATATCAGTTGTTTTATTATAATGTATTAAGACAGATGAAATTGAGATAATTATATATCAATTGAGAATCAGGAGGATAAATATGGCACAGACTAATAATACATCTGGTTATAAGGATGACGAGAATATAGGCAGAGTTCAGATTTCTGACGAGGTTGTTGCTGTTATAGCAGGAATAGCAGCTACGGAAGCTAATGGGGTTGAGTCTTTAGTAGGCAATATGACAACTGAGCTTATCAGCAAGATGGGAATCCATAATCTCTCCAAGGGTATTAAGCTTCACATGATGGAGGATACAGTTGCAGTAACGGTTACAGTTAATCTTTCTTATGGCTGTAGTATTCCAAAGGTGTGCAAGAGTGTTCAGGAAAAGGTGTCATCTGCAGTTGAGACAATGACAGGACTTATGGTGGCAGAGGTTAATGTAGTGGTGGCAGATATCACCATTAAGAAAAATTAATTAATTTCCCCTTTTTATATTTGCATATTTATTGTATAATGAGAGTGTTCTATGCACACGCGTGACTTATGGTAATTGGTCCGCTGCAGGAACACTCTTTTGAGTATATAGAATTGAGGTATAACGATGAATAGGTCAGCACTTAGAGAAAATGTTTTTAAAATAATGTTTCGATACGAATTCCATAATCTGGAGGAATTTGCAGGACAGGTAAGCCTGTATCTTGAGCAGTATCCTGAGACTTCTGATGATGACGATACTAAGTATCCGGAGCTGTCAGAGGATGACAGGGAGACAATTAAGGGCAGAGTAATGGATGTTGCTGCTAATATTACGTCAATTGATGAGGCTATTGAGAAGGCTACAGTAGGCTGGAAGATAGGACGTATTGGCAAGGCTGAGCTTGCAATACTGCGTGTTGCCGTATATGAGATAATGTATGATGATAAGGTGGATACAGCAGTTGCTATTAATGAGGCTGTTAACCTTTCCAAAAAATATTGTGATGATAAGACACATTCATTTGTTAATGGAGTGCTTGCCAAATTCACCAAATAGGACGGCATAGTATATGGCTAATGTATATACAGTTGAACAGGTTAATAATTATATTAAGAATATGTTCAATTCAGATTTTGTTCTTAACAGGATAAGTGTTAAGGGTGAGGTCAGTAACTGTAAGTATCATAGTTCAGGACATATATATTTTACAATTAAGGACCGCTCAAGTACGTTGTCAGCAATTATGTTTGCCGGTAACAGAGCCGCAGGACTCAGATTTCGTCTTGAGGATGGTATGCAGATAGTTGCCTCCGGGAATATTACAATATATGAAAGTGCCGGCAAGTATCAGATATATGTCAGGTCTATTGAACAGCAGGGTAATGGAGAGCTGTATGCCAGATATCTTGCACTGAAAAAAGAGCTGGAAGACATGGGAATGTTCGATGCAATGTATAAGCAGGAGATTCCAAGGTATGTGCGAAGGCTTGGAGTAGTTACAGCAGCTACCGGAGCAGCAATTCAGGATATAATCAACATATCTACCAGACGTAATCCATATATTCAGATAGTTCTCTATCCGGCACTTGTACAGGGAGCCGGAGCCAGTGAAAGTATCTGTAATGGAATAAGGACACTGGATGAATATGGCGTTGATGTTATTATTGCAGGCAGAGGCGGCGGTTCTATTGAGGATTTATGGGCGTTTAATGAGGAATGTGTTGCAAGGACTGTTTTTGAATGTAAGACGCCTGTAATATCGGCAGTTGGACATGAGACTGATTATACAATTATTGATTTTGTGGCAGATTTGCGTGCACCTACACCATCGGCTGCAGCAGAGCTGGCAGTTACAGATATGAACCAGCTTATCAGCAGAATTAATGAATATACAGACAGGCTTTCTGCTCTTCTTATGGAGCGCGTAAGATATACAAGGCAGAGGCTGGATTTTTATAAGGTACGCCTTGGATATATGTCACCTGCCAATGTTATTAATGCAAGAAGGCAGAAGCTGGATGAGCTTAGTGACAGGCTTAACAGGGCAGTTAATACAAGATATGAGGATGCAAGAGGAAGGCTGGCACTTATTGGTGCAAGACTTAATGGACTTTCACCACTTGCAAGATTATCAATGGGATATTCGTATGTTCAGAATGATGAAGGCAGTGCAGTAACCTCTGTGAAGGATGTGAAGGAGAACGAGCTGCTGAGGATTAATGTATCAGATGGATATATTAATACACAGGTTCTGGATGTTAACAGATTGGAGAGACAGGTTAATAATGAAGATTGAAGATGCTTTTGAACAGCTTGATGGAATTATTGCAAAGCTTGAAGATAAGGATACTCCATTAGAGGATGCCTTTAAGGAATATGAACAGGGAATCAGGCTTGTGAAGGAATGTAATGCGTCTCTTGATAAGGTAGAGAAGCAGATAATAATACTTCAGAACAATGATTCTGATGAAGAGAAGCAGAAGGAAGAGTAGAATGGATTTTATTAAGGAAATGCAGCTTCGTACAGAAGAGGCAGACAGGATAATCTGTGAATATATGCTTCGGGCAGGCTCTTTTGACGGTCAGATTATTGAAGCAATGAATTACAGCATTAATGCAGGCGGCAAAAGAATCAGACCAGTGCTTATTATGGCATTTTACAGAATGCTTGGTGGACGTGGTGCAGAGGTTCATCCATTTATGGCTGCAATGGAGATGCTTCACACCTATTCGCTGGTTCATGATGACCTTCCTGCAATTGATAATGATGATTACAGAAGAGGAAGATATACTACCCATAAGCAGTATGGTGAGGCTGTAGGAGTGCTGGCAGGCGATGGACTGCTGCATACGGCATATGAGACAGCAATGAAGGCCTTTGATTACGGCAATACTGATAATGTTATCAGAGCATTAAGAATTTTTGGCAGAAAGACCGGTGTATATGGAATGTTTGGCGGTCAGGCTGCAGATGTAATTAATACCGGCAGCAGCATAAGTGATGAGCTTATGATGTATATATATGAGAATAAGACAGGTGCACTTATTGAGGGTTCAATGATGATTGGAGCAGCACTGGCAGGAGCAGATGATGAGCTGCTTGCTGCAATTGAAAGGGCGGGCTCTGATATTGGAATGGCATTTCAGATAAGAGATGACATTCTGGACATAAGCGGAGATGAGAATGTTATTGGCAAGCCTGTTCACAGTGATGAACGCAATAACAAGAAGACCTATATATCCATTAATGGAATTGAAAGGTCCAAAAGGGATATTGTTGCGTACACAGGTGATGCAGTATCGATTATTAATAATATTGGCTGTGATAATGAGGATAAGAATTTTATTACAGCTCTGTTTGAATATCTGGTTACCAGAAGCAAATAGGAAGGAATATAATGATATTAGATAGAATCAATAAAGCTAATGATATTAAGAATATAGCACCTGAGGATTATCCTGAACTGGCAAGTGAGATTAGAGACTGTATCATATCCACTGTCAGTAGCAATGGAGGACACCTTTCCTCAAGTCTTGGAGTAGTTGAACTGACCATGGCACTTCATCTGGCTCTTAATCTGCCGGATGATAAAATACTGTGGGATGTAGGACATCAGTCCTATGCTCATAAGATACTGACAGGAAGACGTAAGAGCTTTGACACCTTAAGAAAGCTTGGTGGAATCAGTGGATTCCCTAATCCCTTTGAAAGTGACTGCGATTCCTTTATGATGGGACATGCTTCCACCTCTTTGTCTGCGGCCCTTGGCTTTGTTAAGGCCCGTGAGCTGTCAGGCGGCAGCAACAGCATTGTTTCCGTAATTGGAGATGGCGCATTTACAGGTGGAATGATATTTGAGGCACTTAATAACGCAGCCTCCCTAAAGAGCAATCTTATCATTATCCTTAATGATAATGAAATGTCTATTTCCAAAAATGTTGGTGGTGTATCTAAGGTTCTTACTAATCTTAGAACAGATAAGAAATACAATGAACTTAAATACAGTGTTAAGAAGAACCTTTCCAAAATACCTGGCTGCGGTGATGATATTATTGGAAGGATACACAAGACGAAAAGCTCGATTAAGCAGTTTTTTGTTCCTGGAATGATGTTTGAGGATATGGGAATTACATATCTTGGACCGGTTAATGGACATGATGTGGGCAAAATGGTCAGAATGATTAATATGGCCAAAAGACTTGACCATGCAGTTATTATTCATGTTCATACCCAGAAGGGAAAGGGCTACGAATTTGCTGAGAAGAGGCCGTCCTTTTATCATGGTGTAGCACCATTTGACCGTGAGACAGGAGAGCTTAAGGATAAAAGAAAAATACGTGATTATTCAGATGTATTTTCTACGCATATTACCAAAATGGCGGAAACAGATAAAAAAATCGTTGGAATTACTGCAGCGATGTGCGATGGAACCGGACTTAAGAAATTCTCCAGAAAATATCCGGAAAGATTTTTTGACGTAGGAATTGCTGAGGAGCATGCAGTAACCTTTGCAGCAGGTCTTGCAAGTGCAGGCTTTAAGCCGTATGTGGCAATCTATTCCACATTTTTACAAAGGGGCTTTGACCAGATACTTCATGATGTGTGTATACAGAAGCTGCCAGTGAGATTTATTGTGGAAAGAGCAGGAATTGCAGGCTGTGACGGAATTACACATCAGGGAATATTCGACCTGTCATATCTTAACATAATACCTGGTATGACAATTATGGCACCGAAGAACCGGTTTGAGCTTAGGGACATGCTGTATTTTACCCAGGATTATGATGGACCTGTGGCAATAAGATTTCCTAAGGGCAATGCACTTGATATCTATTCAGACAATAATGAACCGATTGTCAAGGGCAAAAGTGAGGTGCTGTGCAGGGGTAAGGACATTGCCATACTTGGAATAGGAACAGGGGTTGATATTGCCGGACAGGTGGAGGATATACTTCTTGATAAGGGCTATACACCTACAGTTGTCAATGCAAGATTTGTAAAGCCTATAGATGAGGAGCTTATAGACAGCCTTGCCAGCAGCCACAGACTTATTGTTACAATAGAGGAAAATGTTATTGCAGGGGCATATGGAATGAATGTTCTTGATTATGTGAATCGCAGTAATATAACCGCAGACGTTCTTAACTGTGGGCTGCCTGATGAGTTCATAGACCATGGTACAATCAGTGAATTAAGACATGAGACTAAATTCTGTGCAGAGGACATTGCAGAGGATATTATAAGAAGGTTTAATTGATGAAGGAAAGACTAGACGTATTACTTGTTAATAGAAAGCTGGCGGATTCCAGAGAAAAGGCAAAGGCCATAATTATGTCTGGAATTGTATATGTTAATGACCAGAAGGAAGATAAAGCGGGAGCTGCCTTTGATACTGAGGCCAAAATTGAGGTTAAGGGAAGCACTCTTAAATATGTAAGCCGGGGAGGCTTAAAGCTTGAAAAAGCAATGGCATCCTTTCCGGTTGTGCTGGAGGGCTGCGTATGCATGGATGTAGGTTCTTCTACAGGAGGCTTTACAGACTGCATGCTTATGAATGGCGCTGTTAAGGTATATTCCGTTGATGTAGGTCACGGACAGCTGGCATGGAAGCTTAGACAGGATGAACGTGTAGTTGTAATGGAAAAGACCAATATCCGTTATGTTACACCGGAGAATATAGATGATGAGCT
Source organism: uncultured Butyrivibrio sp. (assembly GCA_964441705.1). Lineage (GTDB taxonomy): Bacteria > Bacillota > Clostridia > Lachnospirales > Lachnospiraceae > Eshraghiella. Next base: position 12,225 of record CAYTWF010000030.1, on the reverse strand, counting down.
GGATTTTGCAAGCATTGATGTATCTTTTATATCGCTTACGAAGGTGCTTCTGCCGGTTAAAAATCTGCTTAAGGAGAACGGACAGATTGTCTGTCTTATTAAGCCACAGTTTGAGGCCGGAAGAGAAAAGGTAGGCAAAAAAGGGGTTGTCAGAGACCGCAAGGTACATATGGAGGTTATCAATATGGTACTGGACTATGCAGTTTCAATTGGTTTTGATGTTGTGGGACTTGATTTTTCACCAATTAAGGGACCTGAGGGAAATATTGAATACCTTGCATTTTTACAGAAAACAGATAAAGAAACAGGAACAATTATTCCTGAGATTAATATAGAAGAGCTTGTTAACACATCACATTCTACACTTGATGAGGCCAGACATGAATAATTATTATATAGTTACCAACAGTGGAAAAGACCCTGATTATGCAATGACAAAGAGAATATGCAGCTACATTACTGACAGGGGCTGTAGGTGCTCCTATCAGATAACTGAGCCGGGAAATGCAGATTTTAAAGGTAACTATACAGATGTTAACAGCGTTCCGGCAGATACTGAATGCATAATAGTTCTTGGTGGAGACGGTACAATAATTCAGGCATCAAGAGATTTAAGTACACTTAAGATACCAATCCTTGGTGTTAATATTGGTACAATCGGATATCTGTCAGAGATTGATATGGAGCAGGTATTTCCTGCGATTGACCAGCTTATAGAGGGACAATACAGTATAGATGAAAGAATGCTTCTTAACGGAAGCGTAATCAGAGATGAACAGGAGATATATTCTGACATAGCACTTAATGATATTGTAATTAATCGTATGGGTCCACTTAGAGTTATTAAGTTTGATATATATGTTAATGGAGAATTCCTTATAACATATCCGGCGGATGGACTTATAATTGCCACACCTACGGGGTCAACTGCTTATAACCTGTCAGCAGGGGGACCGATTGTAAAGCCAGAGCATGATATGATTGTAATGACGCCGGTGTGTCCTCATGTGCTTAATAAAAGCAGTGTTATTTTTGCAGGGGATGATGTACTTAATATTGTGATGTCAGAATCCCGATACAAAACAGAGGAGAGAGCAGTTACCTTTGACGGTGAGAAATTCACCAGACTTATATCAGGAGACAGAATTGTAATTAGTAAGTCAGATAGAACAGTTAAGCTTGTAAGAGTAAGAAAACATAATTTTTTACAGATACTTCGTACGAAACTATCATAAAAAAAGAGGTGTGCATAATGAAAAATGACAGACACAGTAAAATATTTGAATTGATTAACCAATACGATATTGAGACACAGGAGGATTTGGCATTACTGCTTAACGAAGCAGGCTTTAATGTAACACAGGCCACTGTATCAAGAGATATCAGGGAATTGAAGCTTACCAAGATGTCAATTAATGGCAAGCAGAAATACATTGAGATTAAGAACAATGAAGGAATTCTTGGGGACAAGTACAGACGTGTACTTAAGGAGGGCTTTTCCTCAATGGATATGGCGCAGAATATTCTTGTAATCAAGACAGTATCAGGAATGGCGATGGCTGTTGCTGCTGCACTGGATGCCCTGAATCTGGATGAGATTGTTGGAACAATTGCAGGAGATGACACAATAATGTGTGCAATCAGAACTGTAGAGGATACGAAAAACCTTATGGAGAAGATTAATAAGGTTATCAGTGAAAAATAATATGTCATCGGGGGACATGAGTTTATAAAATCTTTCTGCGGAAAGGAAAATATATGCTGCTAAATTTACATGTGAAAAATCTCGCTCTTGTGGAAGAGGCAGAGATAGAATTTGGAAAGGGTCTTAATATTCTCACAGGAGAGACCGGAGCCGGCAAATCAATAATTCTTGGTGCGGTTAATCTTGCTCTTGGAGGAAAAGCTGCTGCGGATATGATAGGAAGATATTCTGACAGTGCCTTTGTTGAGCTTACATTTCTGGTGGAAAGTCAGGAACGTATTGATAAGCTTAAGGAGATGGATATTTTTCCTGAGGATGGAATAATTACCGTATCAAGAAGAATTCTTCCGGGAAGAAGCGTTATTAAGGTTAATGGTGAGACAGTAACAGCCTCACTTGTGAAAAATATAACACAGCTCCTTATTGATATTCATGGACAGCATGACCATCAGTCTCTTTTGTATAAAACAAAGCATCTTGAGATACTTGATAAATACGCAAGAGAGGATATGGGAACACTGAAGGAGGAGCTTGCAGCCGCATATTCTGTATATGTGGAGGCTGGTAAAAAACTTGAGGAATTTACAATCAGCGAAGAGGAACGCAACAGAAATGTGTCCTTTATAAGCTTTGAAATTGAAGAGATAGAAAATGCTGCTCTTAAAACTGGTGAGGATATTGAGGTCGAGGCAGAATACAGAAGAATCATTAATTCCAAAAAAATAACTGATGAGCTTGCAGGCGTTATGCGTCTTGTAGGCAGCAGTGATATGAATGAGAATGCTTCCGATTATATTGGGAAAGCTAACAGTATGCTGGGAAGCGTAACAGAATATGATGACAGACTTTTGCCAATCGCTGAACAGCTTGTGGATATTGAGAATCTGTTAAGTGATTTTAATCATGACCTTACAGCCTATGCGGACAGTCTGGATTTTGATGATGAGACCTTTATTCAAACTGAAAAAAGACTTGATGAAATTAACAATCTGAAATCCAAATATGGCGGCACGATTGAAGGTGTCAATGAATATCTGGAAAATGCCAGAGCGAAGCTTGAATTCTATACCGACTATGAGACCAACCTTGACAATGCACGGGCAAGGCTTGAGGCTGCACAGTCTAAGGTGCAGAAGCTGTGCAGGAGAATATCAGAGGTTAGACAAAAAGCGGCAGTGAAGCTTGAAAAACAGATTGTTCCGGCATTGTGTGACCTTAATTTTGAACAGGTACAGTTCAAGGTAAGCGTAACGGATGCAGCAGCACCTGGCAGAAATGGAGCTGACGAAGTGGAATTCCTTATCTCGGTTAATCCGGGAGAAGAGGTCAGACCACTGGCCAAAATTGCGTCAGGAGGCGAGCTTTCCAGAATAATGCTGGGAATCAAATCGGTGCTTGCAGGCAGAGATGAGATTGACACACTTATTTTTGATGAAATTGATACAGGAATAAGCGGCAGAACAGCACAGAGAGTTTCTGAGAAAATGGCAGTTATTGCAGCTGCACATCAGGTTATCTGCATTACACACCTGCCTCAGATAGCGTCAATGGCAGATGTTCATTTTATGATTGAGAAAAAAATAACAAATGGTTACACACGTACTGACATTATAAGATTAAGTCATGATGAAATGATTGACGAAATTGCAAGAATGCTTGGCGGAATGGAGATTACAGATATCGTCAGGGAAAACGCAGTTCAGATGAAAAATATGGCAGATACAAAGAAATCCGATGGCAGATTGTAAAATATAACAGATTAATAATTGCATATCGATACATAATAAGAGCAGAGAATGAATCTGCTCTTATATTATTATGTTGAAGCGAGGTGCATTATGAAACGAAAATATAGAATTTTTCTTAGCTGCTGTCTGCTGGCAACACTTGTACTGGCAGCTGTACTCTATATAGAATATGTTGACCATTCAATACCTGATAATCTCTACCTGGATTCTAACTCCGACGGCTCAATTAATGTTAATCTGCCATTTTGGGGAACTATTGATGGAGAAAAGAAGGATGGCGAGTCAATTGAAGCATCTGTTAACCTTATGGAGCCGGTTACAATTAACTCAGGGGAGTGCGCCCGCTATAAGCTTTCAGTTAAGCTTCTGGGGCTTATTAAGGTAAAAGAAATCAATGTAACTGTAGATAATACCAAATCAGTAACCGCCTGCGGAATTCCGGTTGGAATCTACATTAATACAGATGGAATTCTTGTTGTGGATATAGGTGAAATAAATGGAGCTGATGGGACTATTGCGGCTCCGTCACGGGGAATACTTAATGTAGGTGATTATATTGATACTGTAAATGACCGGGAGGTAGCAACCAAGGATGACCTGGTTAACGCAATAGAGGGCAGCAATGGAGATTATGTGGTTCTTGGTATAAGACGTAATGATGAACCGATAGAGGTAAAGCTTAAGCCTGTAATGGACTCGTCAGGAGTGTATAAAATAGGTGCCTGGGTTAGAGATGACTGTCAGGGACTGGGAACACTGACCTATGTATCTGACAGCGGAAGATTTGGCGCTCTGGGTCATGCAATAAGTGATGGACAAACGGGAGAAATGGTGGAAATCCAGTCTGGAAAGCTGTATACTGCAAGAGTGTGGTCAGTTGTTAAGGGAACAGAGGGAACACCGGGAGAGGTGATTGGCTCAATTAATTATGGTGACAGCAGTTTTCTTGGTATAATAACTGATAATACACCCGTAGGAATATATGGCAACTGTGATGACAATATATATGCATATGTTGATAAGGTATATATGAATGTAGCCTATAAGCAGGATATTGAGAAGGGCAGAGCCTATATACGAACCTATGTAGGCGGTGGCGTTAAGGATTATGAGATTAATATTGAAGAGATTCATTATCAGGATGAATATGAGAATAAAGGAATTGTGTTTGAGGTAACGGATAAGGAGCTGCTGGAGGAGACTAATGGAATTGTACAGGGTATGAGCGGAAGCCCTATAATTCAGAATGGAAAATTCATAGGTGCAGTAACCCATGTATTTGTTAATGAGCCGGGAAAGGGATATGGTATTTTTGCAGAAAAAATGCTGGAACAGGGATAGTTTTTTCATCAAAAAAGATTCGACTTATATTTGAGTTTGCAAATGCAAAACTAAAAATGTTTGAAAATGCGAATATTATGTGGCATAATGTTTACATATTCAAATATTGAGGTGTTAAAAATGGGATTTTCTTATGAAAATTTATTCCGAATGTTGGAAACAAGAGGGCTTAGCAAGACTGCGTTAAGAGAGAAGACAGGAATCTCTACATCTACATTAGCTAAATTGTCAAAAAATGAGAATGTAGGGATGGATGTGTTAGAAAAGCTTTGCATTGCACTAAGCTGCCAGCCTGGAGATATTTTATCGTATTCTGTTGATGTGGAAAACAGGCTTTTAAAGGTGCTAAGAGAAGAAATGCAAATGAATTTAAAAGGTGGAATCTATAACTCGACGCAGATTAAGCTTGCTTATAATTCAAATCATATGGAAGGCAGTAAATTATCGGAAGAGCAGACAAGATATATTTTTGAAACGAATACCATTGGTGTAGAGACAGAGAAGGATGTTATTAATGTTGACGATATTATAGAAACGACCAATCACTTTGATGCGTTCCGATACCTGCTGGAGGTTGCTGAAAATGATTTATCAGAAGGAATCATAAAGGAATTTCATAGAATCTTAAAAGATGGAACTTCAGATAGCAGAAAAGACTGGTTTGCAGTAGGCGATTATAAGAGAAAACCAAATACAGTAGGAGAGCGAAAAACATCAGCTCCCAAAGATGTACAACGTGATGTTCAAAATCTTTTAAATAATTATGAGAGTATAAAAGATAAAACAGTGGAAGATATCATAGCTTTTCATTACCAGTTTGAACGTATTCATCCATTTCAGGATGGAAATGGAAGAGTGGGCAGACTCATTTTATTTAAAGAATGCTTAAAGAATGGAATTACACCTGTTGTTATTGAAAATCAATACAAGATGTTTTATTACAGAGGTTTGAAGGAATTTGAAACGGAAAAAGGCTATTTAATTGATACGTGTCTGAGTGGTCAGGATATGTATCAAAAGATGATGGATTATTATGAGAAATCATAAGGCAGAAAAAGTGCGAAATATGTCGAATTTTGCGATGATATGGTATTGAATCACAAATTTGTTACAACATATAATAATAGGGTATAAAGGGTTATAATATGGGAAAAGGATAATTAAAGAAAAAGGGAATCATTTTTTAAAGAAAGAAGGAGGATTTTGCCAAGGTGGGTAAACTTACATGCGCAGTAGCAGACGATAATGAACGAATGCTGCAATTACTAGACGATATACTGGCAACAGATAATGAGATTGAGGTGGTTGGTAATGCTAAGGACGGAGAAGAGGTAATATCAGTAATTAAGGATAAAACCCCGGATGTTGTTCTTCTTGACATTATCATGCCGAAAATTGACGGGTTAACGGTTATGGAGCTTGTAAATGGAGACGGTACAATTAAGAAAAAACCTGCTTTTATTGTTATTACAGCAGTAGGACAGGAAGGTATTACAGAGGATGCATTTAATCTTGGAGCTAATTACTACATAATGAAGCCCTTTGATAACAACACATTGTTAAGCAGAATTAAGTATGTTAAGAACAATATGGGAAGACATCCTGCGACCAACAGGAATCTTTCAAGTACCAGCAGTTCTTCAAAAGCGGATTCAGACGTTACCCTTGAAAATGATGTAACCCGAATTATCCACGAAATAGGAGTTCCCGCACATATTAAAGGATACCAGTATCTCAGAGAGGCAATAATTGTATCAGTAAAGGACATGGATATGCTTAACTGTATAACCAAGGTACTTTACCCTGAGATTGCCAAGAAATACCAGACCACCTCAAGCCGTGTTGAAAGGGCGATTCGACACGCAATTGAGGTAGCCTGGAACAGGGGAAAGATAGAGGTGATTGACGAGCTTTTTGGCTACACAATTAATAATGGCAAAGGTAAGCCGACTAATTCTGAATTTATAGCATTAATTGCTGATAAAATCAGATTAGAGTACAAAATGCGCTGAATTTACCAAAAATATGTTTAAAATGTCCCCCTTCTATGGTATAATTGTGTTATTGAAAATGCCACGGAGGTAAGTCAGATGAAGAATGTTTTATTTATAGCTTCAGAAGCAGTGCCGTTTATCAAAACAGGGGGACTGGCAGACGTTGCAGGCTCATTACCTAAATATTTTGACAAGGACAAGTATGATGTAAGGGTAATGATTCCTAATTACAAGTGTATTCCACAGAAATACAAGGATGAGATGAAATTCGTCACAAGCTTTTATATGGATTTATCATGGAGAAGCCAGTATGTTGGCGTTCTAGAAATGATATACGAGGGAGTCCATTTCTATTTTATTGATAATGAGTATTATTTCAATGGCTTTAAGCCATATGGATATATTCACGAAGACATTGAGAAATTTGCATTTTTCAGCAAGGCCTCATTGTCAGCTCTTCCACTTATAGGATTCAGACCGGATATTATACACTGTCACGACTGGCAGACGGGTCTCATTCCTGTATACATGAAGGAGCGTTTCCATGACGGGGATTACTTCAGGGATATGAAGTCAATTATGACAATACATAATCTTAAGTTCCAGGGAATCTGGGACCTTAAGGCAGTAAGAGATATAACAGGTCTTCCAGAGTCATATTTTACTGCAGATAAGCTGGAAGCATATGGTGATGCCAATTATCTTAAGGGCGGCATTGTCTATGCAGATAAGGTTACAACAGTAAGTTCAAGCTATGCAGAGGAGATTAAGACTCCTTTCTATGGCGAGAAGCTGGATGGACTTATGAGAGCAAGGTCAAATGACCTGTGCGGTATTGTTAATGGTATCGATTATGAAGAGTTCAACCCTGAGACAGATAAGAGAATTGTTAAGAACTATAACCAGATAACCTTCCGTAAGGAGAAGAACAAGAATAAGACTGCACTCCAGAAGGAGCTGGGACTTGATGTTGACCCTAAGAAGTTCATGATTGGTATTGTATCAAGACTTACGGACCAGAAGGGCTTTGACCTTATTGCATACGTTATGGATGAGCTGTGTGCAGAGGATGTTCAGCTTGTAGTTCTTGGAACAGGTGAGGACAGATACGAGAATATGTTCAGACATTTTGACTGGAAGTATAATAACAGAGTGTCTGCCAATATATACTATTCAGAGGATATGTCACACAAGATATATGCAGCCTGTGATGCATTCCTGATGCCGTCACTGTTTGAGCCATGTGGACTCAGCCAGCTTATGTCTCTTAGATATGGAACCGTTCCAATTGTAAGAGAGACCGGTGGACTTAAGGATACGGTTGAGGCATATAATGAATTTGAGAGTACCGGTACGGGCTTCTCATTCACCAACTATAATGCCCATGAGATGCTTAGAATTGTGCAGTATGCCAAGAGCATATACTACAATAAGAAGCGTGAATGGAATAAGATAGTTGACAGGGGAATGCTTACTGATTTCTCATGGAGCAGTTCAGCTCTTAGATATCAGGAGCTGTACGACAATATGTAAGGATATGAATTAATCCCCATATATGAAAGCGTATTCATATATGGGGATTTTAAGGGTAACAGGGGAGGTTAATATGCAATATCTTAATTATGCAGTGTTTGAGGCCGTTGAGCTGTTCAAGCTGTGTCTTGTCATGTATGTATTCACTGACATTAATTTCCGTAGTAATAAAAAAATATATGCTGCAATACCTGTGGTGTTTGTTGTATTCAACCTGATATTTGCAAATGGCGGTTATAATCTGGTTACATATACGCTGTTTTCAATAACGGGGCTTCTGATTATATATCAGGGCAGATTGTACAGGCTTATACTTATGTCAATTTGGGCAGAATTTGTTGTTGCATTTTTGGATGTGTTTACTGAGATTATAGTTAGCTTTTTGTTTCACTCTGTTATTAATTTTAGCAATAATGTTATTGATATAGTTAGTTCAGTTATTACACTTCTAATTATTTTTATATTTGGAGTGATGATTAAAAAAGTTTTCAAGAGAAGAATTCATATATCATTCTTGTATTATATTTGTTTTCTTGTAATTGTAATTGTAGATGGAATTTTACTTGAAACATACATTGATGCAACCTTTAAAGATACAACTATTGTAATATCATTAAATAATTATGTACTGCTGTTTTTGTGCTCTGTTGGTTTTCTTATTGAAATGATGGCAGTTATGGTGCTTGCAGCAATTAGTGAAGCATATAAGGAAAAGGATATGCTTAATAAAAGATATCTTAAAATGCAGGAGGAGCATTTCCTGTATCTAGAGGAGCGTGAACAGGATACCAGAAAGCTTAGACATGATATTAAGAATCATACGATAGCCATTAATCATCTTATTGAGGACGCCCAGTATGATGAACTGAAAAGATACATGATGCGAATGCAGAATTATATGGACACCCAAAAGCTTATTAGTGTTAATAACGGAGTTGCAGACGCGATTATTAATCAGTACATAATCATTGCAGGTAAAGAGAATATAGATATTGAGCCGGTTGGAAAATTTCCTTCTGTATTAAAAATAGATTCCTTTGATTTGTGTACAATTCTTTCTAATATTTTGCAAAATGCAATTGAAAATATAAATGCACAGGATGATAGTACAATACGAATTGAAATAAACTCAGATGATGAGAAGGTGTATATATGTGAAAGCAATTCGTATAATGGTAAGATTTGTTATAAGAATGGTTCAATTATTACAGGTAAAGAGGATAAGGCTAACCATGGCTTTGGACTTATAAATATAAGAGCTGCAGTTAGGAATAATGGGGGCAGCTTAAGTATATCAACTGATAATAATAAATTTACAATAACTATAATGCTTGATAATACAGGAGATAAGGATGATAGCAATTGTTGAGGATGAAGCAGTATGGAGTAATTGGATTATTAAAGTTCTTACAGATATGGGATATGACAGTACTTCAATTAAAATCTATCAGTCAGGACAGGTTTTCATAACTGAAATGCAGCAGTATGATATTGTGTTTCTGGACGTTGACCTTGGCATGAATGAACCCTCAGGTCTTGAGGTGTGCAGTGAATACAAAAGTATATATCCATCAAGCTATTGTATGATACTTACCTCACATATAGAATTTGGACTTGCGGGATATAAGTCAAATGCTTACAGATATATTGATAAGCAGTTCTTAGAGAGGGGTATAGCTGAGGCAATGGAAAGCATTAGCTATGCACAGCGTATGAAAAAAACAATAAAAATACACATACTTGGTGAAAATGATATTGAAGTTGCAATGGAAAACATTATCTATGTTGAAACCTATCATAGAAACATTGTAATTCATGTTACAGGAACGACAATTACAAGTAATATGAAGCTGTCAGAGCTGCTTGAACAGCTGAACGCCTATGGCTTCTACATGCCGCATAAATCATATATTATCAATCTGGATTATGTAAAAAACTATAATCGACACGAAATTATACTTAAAAATAATGATACTGTTTTATTGGGACGAAATAAGTATTTAGAGTTTACTGATATTTTTTTGAGATGGAAAATGAAACGGACAACTAAAATAGAATAACATTTGGAGCACTTTCACGACATTTGGAGCAAGTCCTATTTCACTTTTGGTGTACATAATTTATGATGGGGGAGGATTCTATTAAACTTCAAATAAAAACAAGGTAAAGGGAATAAAGATGATCAAAGAAGAATTTATTCGGTATTTAAAGTCATATAGAACAATAATACTGGTTACTTCGTTTGTGATACTGACAATGATAAGTTGTTTCTTCACATATCAGATGAAAATGGAACATATTGGACAGCTTACAAGTGATACCGTCAATATAATTACATTAAGAAACGTGATAGCGCAGTATAATGGATATAGATTCTTCTTTGAATCATTTTTTATCTCTGATACTTTTTTTATTCTTGTTTTAGTTGTATATGCATGGATTGGAATTTTCCTGTCTTCTGAATTGGCCATACATAAGGACAATGGTTTTGGAAATTGGATTGTGTGCAGAGGCGGATACAAAAGGTATGCTGGATGCATCATTTGTGCACAGAGCATGTACATACTAATAACAATGGCAATAGCGTTTGCTGTTTCTATTGGGGTTTCATTTGCTTTCGGCGGAACCTCTAATCTCTTTTACAATAATTTTTCTTTTTTAAGTCAATTTTACTTATTTTTGTTCAGTATTTTATTTTCGCTTTTTATTGCATCGCTATTAACGTAATTACTTCATCTATTGCGGTATTTTTAAAGAACAGATACATTGCACAGCTAATTCCATTACTGGGATTTGCGGTCATGCCATTAATTATTGGTTCAACGTTAGCTAATGTATTCAATTGGACAGAGGATGTATTTGTCATTATCAGCCCATTTAAATATATTCCTATTCTTTATGATATAATGACAACTGAATACAATTCTTACGTATACTTGCTTCTTTTGGGAATGGGGATATATTTTTTTGCTGCAGTTGTTTTATTTAAGTGGTCAACTAAGAAAATTACAGGTAATTATTTATGAAAAAAATAATCATTATAGCGTCTATTGTAATTTCAACAATGATTATAGCGTATACAGGATATGAAAATGTTGTGTATCATTCGAGTGTTACTTCTATAAATGATTTTTTTGATGCATACATTAATAATGTGCAGAAATACATTTTTAATGGACTTATTTATTATAGCATGATAGTATACGCAATCAGTAAACCATATCTTATTCCAGAATATAAGATACGTATAGGCTCTAATAAGAATTTAATTAACAGGATTGTATCGGAAGCCTTTATAAGTTCATTTTTGGCATCATTAATTGTAGTTATGTTGAACTACTGTGTGGCAATATTATCAGATTGTAGTGGTGGCATGAATGGAAAGATTGTTATTATATGGGGAAGATTGTTCATTTTTTATCTTGAATGTAATGCATTGTTTCAAATGATATATGTTATAACAAAAAATCGTACTATAGCTTGTATTGGATTTATTGTGATTAATTTATTGTTTCTTGTTGCAGTTTATTCATTGGATTTTATTTTCTTAAATAGATTGCAGCTTGCGATTGATAATATTTTTGTTATTTATATATGTGTGGTTTTACTGGCAGCCTTAACATTTACATTGAAAAAAATATATAAAAAGGAAATCTTGTAAAAATGGATATTTTAAATGTAGCGCAGCCATTTTCAGAAGATAAGGTATTGATTCTTCCATTTATGATTAATATTATATATTGCATAATTTACGTAATATTAATCATTAGACGTGTATCGTTTCATTTCTATATGCAGGAATTTGAATATAGAAGTGAAAAGAGATTTAAAATGTTTGCATATCAATTATTCAATGTCATTTAGATAAGCATTTCGTCTGTTAGGAAAGGTATCTCACAGGTTA
>CAYTWF010000029.1:0-37386 GCA_964441705.1 uncultured Butyrivibrio sp. | reverse complement strand
CGCAGGAGGAAAGCCGCAGCATTTCCGAGAACTGCACGTGGGGACAGAGAAAGCGATTTGCAGACGGCAAGGTCACGATCCCATTCAACCGGTTCCTCGGCTACGACAGAGGCGCAAACGGTGAGCTGGTGGTAAATCCGGAGCAGGCCAAGGTCGTCCGGAGCATTTACGATATGTTCCTACAGGGTACGACCTACCACGGCATCGCACAGAAGCTCACCGACGACGGGATCAAGACTCCGGGCGGCAAGGATAAGTGGAGCATTTCTACGGTCAAGAGCATCTTAAGCAACGAGAAGTACAAAGGCGATGCCCTGCTGCAGAAGTGCTTCACGGTCGATTACCTGACCAAAAAGCAAAAGAAGAACGAAGGCGAAATTCCGCAATACTATGTGGAAGGAAACCACGAGGCAATCATCCCGCCTGAAAAGTTCGACATGGTTCAGCGGGAAATGGCCAAGCGCGGCAAGGGCAAGAAATACCACAGCGGCGTTCATCCCTTCTCCAGCAAAATCCGATGCGGCCAGTGTGGAAGCTGGTACGGCTCAAAAGTCTGGCACTCGACCGACAAGTACCGACGGACGATCTGGCAATGCAATCACAAGTACGATGGCGGCAAGCACTGCTGCACTCCGCACCTGACGGACGAGCAGATTCAGGATGCCTTCCTGTCGGCGGCAAACCAGCTGCTGTCCACAAAGGATGCGGTCATCGCCAACGGGCGCGAGATGATGGCGCTCCTCTTTGACACCACAGAGCAGGAAGCCGAGCGCGACAAGCTGCTGGAAGAAGCGCAGGTTGTTTCCGATGCCGTCCAGCAGAACATCTACGAAAACGCCCACGTTGCTCTCGACCAGAAGGCCTACCAGAAAAAGTACGATGACCTGACCGCCCGGTACGAGTCGCTCAAGACCCGCATCGAGGATTTGAACGAACAGATCAACCAGACGCAGTCGCAAAAAGGCAGCGTCGAGGATTTCCTTGCCGTCTTTGAGAAACTGCCGGAAACCCTGACCGCGTTCTCCCTTGATAATTTCAATGCCCTGACGGATTACATCACGGTCAACGGCGAAGGCGACATCGACGTAACCTTCCGAAACGGCCAGACCATCAAGGCATAAGAAAAGCTCCTCACCACTGGATTTCTCCGGTGACGGGGAGCCTTTCACTGTTCACTTTTTCGGCTTGTACTTCGCGCTATATTTTCTCACATCATCATCGTCTGTAAGCCAGCCATATCTTTGAAGGAACTCCAACTTACGATCATCTGTATCATAATGCTCCTCTGTTCGTTTGCCCGGAATCCGCTCATTTTCTTTTCCATTAAAGAAACGAGTGGATTCTCCCTGACGATATGATACCGGTTCTCCATCTTTGATGTATTTGCCACAATACACATCTTTGTACCCGTGATAGACTTTCTCGTCTCCAACCATTCCGTCCAAGACACCACTTGCGAGTTTTGCCAGAAGTCCTTTTTCTTCGCTTGATCTTCTCATGCAGCTATGCCTCCCTTCGTATAACCGTCTACCAGCGTCTGACCCGGCTGTAGCACGATGCCCAACTTCTCTGCCTCCGCAAGCTTCTCTGCTGAAGCCTTCCAGCCCGGATGTAAATTACGAATATGGTCACTGACATCAAACGGATACTGAATGATCTTGCTCGAATCCACGAGTTCAACCACAGGGAGTTCCTTTACTTCTGCTACAGGAACGACAGGAACAGTCGGAGTAGCAACAGGGATTTCTCTGACCGGAGCGACTGGTTTCTTGATAGATGACTTCATCGTCTCCCATAACTCCATAAGCGCATCCTTGTTTTTTATTCCAAGAATTACCGCTATGATAACACCTGCACTTACTCCCGCGATGATGAGTTCCTTCTTATGCACCTTTACCCAAGCCACAAAACCTTTCTTTTCTTCATCCATGATAGAGTACCTCCTTCGGATGTTATTGATTGTTATGACTTAAGTATAACTGGTTTACGGGCATACGGAGTTCGCGATATGAGAACATCAGCCCCCTACCCCCAGAATGGATCGATAGAGGGCGGCTATTTATTTAGGCCGACAAACATGTATCACAGAATTTAAAAGCAATATCGTTCCCCAGTGTCATAAAGGAGAGCATCATCTGCATTCCAACAGCAGAATTCATTTCGTAGGATAAATCTGTATCGACCATTCCTACGACATAGCGTAGAGCAAGATAATAATCCGCTAAATCCGACCACTCCTGTTCTGACTTCAATGCCTTCAAGGTAGCGGTTATTATTTCATTAAAATCGGATACGAAACTCACTCGCTTTTCCTTTATAGCTGTACTTTCTGTATCCCGAAGCTTCATATAATCTTTAAATGTCAGTTTCTTCGATAGCATTTTATTCTGCAAAGACAACATTTGTTCCGTATCATACATTTGCGTCCACCAGATAAAAATACTCCACATCAAATTGGCAACGGATTCAGGAGACTCGGATTCATCAGCTGCATTTAGGAAGGATTCAAAAATCCTAACAATAACATTACCTGATAGCGTTTCTGCCCTTGAAAAGCTCTCAAGCATACTTTGTGAAAGCTCGTATCCCTTTCGGAAATTATCATTCTTCATAGCCTCATCCGAAGAATATAGTGGCAGAATTATCCTGATCAGCTGGATCATCCCAGACAGGGAATTCAGGTCAAGAGTTAAGTCGCCCAAGTCCGTCAGGTCAGAATTTAAGAGTTCATCGGTAGTTTTGTTATAGTGCGCTCCGATAGTTTGTAGCGTTTGCAAATCTGGCTTTCTCACACCGCGCTCATATCCCGCTACAGTTGATTTCGCACAGTGAATTGCTTCCCCCAGTTCTTCCAGTGTTTCGGCATGCATTTCTCGCAAATGCTTTATATTACGACCGAGTTGATTATCGTCCACAAAAATCCCTCCTCACTTGTATGTTTTTCCATCTGCTTGAAACTTCGCCAACGTCTCCAATATGTGCTTTCCGATAGCTTCCGGATCATAATCGAATCCGGCACAGATAAGCCGCAGGCCATCCGGCGTCAACATCTGTCCGTGATCGCGAGCGTAGCACAGACGCTGGTATTCTTCGTATTGTTTATTCGTAAGTTTGTACATCAGCATTCCTCCATATACAAAACGAGCCGGGACTGTGCCCGACCGAAACCCCTGACCAAAACGAAACCCCTAAGTCAAAACCGAAACCCCTACGGTCAGGCAACCTTAAATTGTATTAAATACGGCGTCTTAATTTCAATTATCTGTGCATCCCTTGTAAGATAATCCTTAACAAGATATACAATCGATGCCGCATTAACAGGTGTTATTGACGCTGCCACATATCTCTGCCTATATGTAAAGCGCTTATCCTTCCTTGTATACAGCTTCATAAGGCAGATTACTTTGCCCTCTCTATTCTCAATAAGCTTCAGTTCAATCTCATAATCTGATACAGAATTAACAAGCCACCCCTTTGAAAGAGCCTCTATACTTCTTGCAATTCTTGCATTATCCAGATTTCTCGAAGAAAGTCTGAATCTATAAGGTGCATCACTTACACCGTGAAGCTTCTCAAGTAAGTCCTTAAGATTACCGTGAACCAGCTGTACAGCAATTTCTGATTTATCCGCCGCCTTCATTCCATTAACAGGAAAAAGCATATCCTTATATATTCTTATTGCTGCAAGCTCATTAATTCTGGCTGTTGTACCCATTACACCACAGAAAACCTTCCTTGTTCCTGCTGCACCAGCCAAGTCTGAGACCTCCTCCAGCAAATATGGAAGCATTTCCTTTCTTGCGGTTAAAATAACCTGTACCGGAGCTGATGGTTCCCTAAACACATGCTTCACAGCAACAGCTGTATCACCAAACATCAGTCTAAGCTGGTGAAGCTCCTCCGCAATATGCTTAACATCCGCTTCATCAAAGGCTCCAGCCTCCAGCTCCTTCATTCTGTTGAGCAGCTGGTCTCTATAGGCCGAATAATCAAATCCTGCAATAGCCTTAAGATATGAGCTTTTGATAAAAAGAGTTTTCTCTTCAAGATATGCTTCTACAAGCTGTTTTAGAAACACCGGCTGTCCCAGTACTCCCATTATAAGCGCTGTATTTTTCCTTATCTTGGCATCTTCACTGTCCAATAACGAAGAAAAGAGCGTGCTATCATAATTGTCACTTTCAATAAATGACATGATATCGCTCCTGGTCTTCAATTCATTCTTGATGGATATAAGATTCTGTCTTATATCCACCCTGTTAACTATGTTGTCTATATAAATATTATGCATTAAGCCTCGTCCTTTACATATCCTGCTATATTCATTGCGTGGTCAGATACTCTTTCCAGATTGGTAAGAATATTAAGGAAAATAACACCTGAATCAGAAGAGCATTCATGTCTTGAAAGACGTTCTACATGCTTATCCCTGATATCCTCCTCAAGTGAATCCACCTCATCTTCAAATCTAAAGGTGTTACGAACCTCTTCAAGGTCAGCATTCTCTCTTGCATCAACAGCATTGCTGATTGAACCAAGTACTGCCTGTCTCATAAGTTCAAGATCTGTTAAGCCCTGTTCTGAAAATCTGATATTATTATCTCTCATTTTAACTGCCTGATCCGCCAGGTTTTCAGCATGGTCTCCAACTCTTTCAAGGTCAATAACTGTATACATTAAATCCTTTACACAGATATTCTGACTGTCACTGAGTCCGGAGTTACTAAGCTTAACAAGGAAATCTGATAAATTGGCCACATCCCTGTCAATGCTTTGCTCAGTATCATATATCTTATCAACATCATCAAACTGACCATACATAACCGCATCGAGTCCTCTTGTAAGATTCTCCACACATATTCTACCCAGTTTAACGACGTAATTACTAACTGCACCAATTGCAAGAGATGGAGTATTAAGAATACGCTCATCCAACAGCATCTGTTCCTCCGGATGAACCTCTGCAATAAGTTCTTTTTCTTCCTTGTGGTCTCTGATAATAAGCTCTGAAAGCTTCACCAGCTTTCCTGCAAATGGGAAGAACAATGCCGTATTACAAAGCTTAAAGCCTGAATGGAATATTGCAATGGTAACACTTGACATTATGTAGCCCTGTACACCTGGGAATATCTTAAAGAAAATAAATATCAATGTTCCCCAGATAATTACACCAAAGGAATTAAACAGAAGATTAATTACAGCAGCTCTTTTGGCATTCTTAGACACGCCTGCACTTGAAATAATTGCAGTAAAGCATGAGCCAATATCTGCGCCAAGACAAATAAATACTGCTGTTCCTGCCGGGACAACACCATAGCCTGCAAGTGTCTGTAATACACCAACCGATGCTGAGGAGCTTTGCATAACACCTGTAACTACCATACCAATAAGTATTCCAAAAAGTGGGTTAGTTCCAAGAGTAAGAAACATATTCTGTACAGCCTGACTCTTCATATATGGTCCCATAGATGCTGACATTGTACTAAGTCCAACGAACAAAAGACCAAGGGAAATAATAATTTCTCCAAGTGTCTGCTTCTTGTGCTGTTTGCAAAACATTATAAGGGCAGCACCAATTCCGACCATCAATGGTGCATAAAATGCAGGCTTAAGAACTGCTGCTGCATCTCCAAGAGAATCCATAGCAACCAGCCATGCTGTTGCTGTCGTACCTATATTAGCTCCCATAATTACGCCAACAGCCTGCATGAGATTGAGAATTCCGGCATTAACAAAACCAACAACCATAACGGTAGTCGCACCTGAGCTTTGAATAATTGCAGTAATTAATGCACCAACAAGAATACCCATTATTCTTTTATTAGTTACCGCATTAAGGAGACTTTTCATTTTCTCTCCTGCAGCCTTCTGTAACCCGCCTGACATAAGCTTCATTCCATACAGGAACATTCCCAGTCCACCTGCAAATCCAAAAATATTAGATACATCACTGAGTGTCATAGTAATTTTCTCCCTTAAGTGTTATTGATGCATGGCATTTCTAACAGCCAGCTTAAATTCATACCATTTATCTTCATGGTCAACGTAGTAAAGCGGACATTTTTTACCCGTAACGTCATAATGTCGTATTACATCCTTCTCAGGATTAAGCCCATATGTATTGCAAAGTGCCGCAGTTAATTCTACCAGAGACGCATAGGTCGCGTCATTAAACTGTCCTGTCTCATCCGGATGACAGCACTCAATAGCTATTGTATCCTTATTCCTGTCATTAGAGGCATAGGATATCTCATTAAGTGGTACGCATTGAATTATCTCACCATCAAGTCCTACTATATAATGACTGCTGGCGCTTGTCGCTCCACTTGTGGCAAGCCCTGCAAAATAACTTTTATTCTGTGCAGCAGTTGTTCCTGGGTTGCCAACATAATGAATCACGATACCCTTTATCTCTTTAAGGCTTGTCCCTGGTCTTGAATATTCGTTAACAGGAAGCAAATCCTGTGTTATTCTGTCACTTAGCAAAAAAGGGTCTGCTGTTGTTGTCTCTTCCTGCTTATCCTTGTCTTTTAAATTGGCCGGCGCATTCCTGTTAATCTCTCTTTGCAGAATAACAATAAATGCCACTATAATCAATAAAAATAATGAACTTAAGCATGCCACTAGCAGTCGTTTTGGTTTCATTTTACTATCCTATCTTATGCAAAGTATTTTACATATATTTTACATGAAAAAGGAGCGTCCGTAAAGACCATACGGACCGCTCCCCAAAAAAATTTCATTTTTACTGGTCGATGCTATAGTTAGGAGCTTCTTTGGTAATGTGAATGTCATGTGGATGACTTTCTTTAAGAGAAGCTGCTGTAATCTTAACAAACTTACCGTTCTGCTTAAGCTCTTCAACTGTTCTTGTTCCACAATATCCCATTCCTGACCTTAAACCGCCCATAAGCTGGAATACTGTGTCTTCAACAAGACCCTTATATGCAACTCGTCCTTCAACACCTTCAGGTACAAGCTTCTTGGCACCTGTCTGGAAATAACGATCCTTGCTGCCATTCTCCATAGCTGCAATGGAACCCATTCCTCTGTATACCTTGTATTTTCTTCCCTGGAAAAGCTCAAAATCACCAGGAGCTTCATCACAGCCTGCAAAAAGACTGCCCATCATACATACATCTGCACCGGCAGCTATAGCCTTGGTAATATCTCCTGAGAACTTAATTCCACCATCTGCAATAAGCGGAATGCCATACTGTCTTGTTGTCTCATATACGTTCATAACTGCTGTAATCTGAGGTACACCAATACCAGCAACAACTCGTGTTGTACATATTGAACCAGGTCCAATACCAACCTTAACAGCATCAACACCGGCCTCGATAAGAGCCTTGGCAGCTTCACCTGTTGCAATGTTACCTGCAATTACCTGAAGCTCAGGATATGCAGCCTTAATTCTCTTAACTGTATCTATAATATTCTTGGAATGTCCATGTGCTGAATCTATAACTATACAATCAACCTTAGCCGCTACAAGTGCAGCAACTCTTTCCATTACATTAGTTGTAATACCAACAGCCGCACCACAGAGAAGTCTTCCCTGATTATCCTTGGCTGACATTGGGTATTTAATCTGCTTCTCAATATCCTTGATTGTAATAAGACCCTTAAGGTTATAATTCTCATCTACAATAGGCAGCTTCTCAACACGCGCCTTCGCAAGAATATTCTTAGCATCCTTAAGCGTAATTCCTACAGGAGCAGTAACAAGATTCTCACTTGTCATACTCTCTTTGATTTTCTTAGAAAAATCTGTCTCAAACTTAAGATCACGATTAGTAATAATACCTACAAGCTTGCCATTCTCTGTAATAGGAACTCCTGAAATTCTGAATTTGCCCATAAGATTATTGGCATCTTCAAGTGTATGCTCTGGGGATAAGAAAAATGGGTCCGTAATAACACCATTTTCTGAACGCTTTACTTTATCAACCTCGTCAGCCTGCTGCTCAATTGACATATTCTTATGAATAATTCCAATGCCACCCTGTCTGGCCATCGCTATAGCCATCCTGTGCTCTGTTACTGTATCCATTCCTGCGCTCATAATTGGAACATTAAGTCTGATTGTCTTAGTAAGCTGTGTTCCAAGTTCAATTAGATTAGGTGTTACTTCTGAATACTGAGGAACCAGAAGTACGTCGTCAAATGTAATTCCATCACCGATAATTGTACCCATTTTGGTTAATTCCGCCTTTCTATTATTTGATAATTCCCTAAAATATAACAAAATAAAAAATAATTGTCAATACAATAATGTTACCTGTCGAAAATATACTAATCCTCATATACCTTACGGGCATATGTGTTCTTAAGTCTGTTAAAAAGTTCTTCATTAGGTGTAAACTTCAGTTCTGAAACCTGATTCTTCTCGTCATAAAGAACAGCAACGTAATTCTTAAGCTCTTCATTATTAGCAGAATAATCATACTGCTTACGGTTACCAGCCTGTCCGCCCAAATGATGTGAACCCTCCGGTGCCATGAATTCCATTTTGCTCATTGGAAAAGTGTGCAGCTTCTTACGGGCTTTCTTATTAAGAATCTTGTCCACCTGCAAATCTCCATCAAAAAATGAATACTCATACTCTATATTGGTATTGCGGAATACCAGGTATGTAACCCATACAAGTAACGCAACTGCCAGAAAGAAAAAGTAAAGTACAAGAGGGAAATTAAGTGTAAGAAGAACAAGTATTACAAACACTACTCCGTCAAAAAATGCCATGCAGCAACGCTTAGCATAATCCTTCATTGTAATCTTTCGTCTGACTAGACATTCAACTACTGCTTCAAGCATAATAAATGCTCCTTTCGATTTAAGGTATTTCTTTTATTGTACTAAGTTTTGAAGATAAAAGAAAGACCTAAAATATGAAAATTTAATAAATAAAATCGCAAAAGCTACGTGGCATGGCTCCAGTTACGAAATTGCTTTGCAATTTCTCACTAGAGTCATGCGTCATATAAGTCTAAAAATGGAAACAGCGGATTACAAGCTAGCTTGTAATCCGCTGTTTCCATTTTTATCCTTGCATGACTTTATGATAACTACATCATTCCGCCCATACCGCCCATTCCTGGTGCTGGGGCTGCTGGTGTTTCTTCTTTGATATTAGCTACAACTGATTCAGTTGTAAGTAAGGTTGAAGCTACACTTGTTGCATTCTGAAGTGCACTTCTTGTTACCTTTGCAGGGTCAAGAATTCCTACCTTAACCATGTCAACATATTCCTCATGAAGAGCATCAAAGCCTGTACCAATCTCTGATTCTCTTACCTTGTTAATAATTACTGCGCCTTCAAGTCCTGCATTATGTGCAATGTGGAATAATGGAGCATCCAGTGCTTTAAGAATTAATTTAGCACCTGTCTTCTCATCTCCCTCAAGTGTATCAGCAAGCTTTGCAACCTCTTTAGATGCATGAATATATGCTGAACCACCACCTGCTATAATTCCTTCTTCAACTGCTGCCTTTGTTGCTGCCAAAGCATCCTCAAGACGAAGCTTGCTTTCTTTCATCTCAGTCTCTGTTGCTGCACCAACACGAATAACAGCTACGCCACCTGAAAGCTTTGCAAGTCTTTCCTGTAATTTCTCTTTATCAAATTCAGATGTTGTCTCTTCAAGCTGAGCTCTAATCTGGGCAATTCTTGCCTGAATATCTTCCTTAGAACCTTCACCATCAACAATAACTGTATTTTCCTTCTGAACCTTAACAGACTTAGCACGTCCAAGCTGCTCAAGAGTTGCATCCTTAAGCTCAAGACCAAGCTCCTCTGAAATTACCTGACCACCTGTAAGAACTGCGATGTCTTTTAACATCTCTTTACGTCTGTCACCATAGCCTGGAGCCTTAACTGCTACTACATTGAAGGTTCCTCTTAATTTATTAACGATAAGTGTTGTAAGAGCCTCTCCTTCAACATCTTCAGCGATAATAAGAAGCTTTGCACCATTCTGCACAATCTGCTCAAGAAGTGGTAAAATCTCCTGAATATTGCTAATCTTCTTATCTGTAATAAGGATATATGGGTCATCAAGAACTGCTTCCATCTTATCCATATCAGTTGCCATATATGCTGATACATAGCCTCTGTCAAACTGCATACCTTCTACAACGTCAAGCTCTGTCTTCATTGTCTTGGACTCTTCAATAGTAATAACACCATCATTACTTACTTTTTCCATTGCGTCTGCTACAAGCTGACCAACCTCTTCATCTCCTGCTGAAATTGAAGCAACCTTGGCAATCTGGTCTTTACCTGTAACCTTTGAGCTCATCTTAGCAATTGCATCAACTGCACAATCTGTAGCTTTCTTCATACCTTTTCTAAGAATAATAGGGTTAGCACCTGCTGCCAGATTCTTAATTCCTTCATCAATCATTGCCTGTGCAAGTACTGTAGCAGTTGTTGTACCATCTCCAGCTACATCATTAGTCTTAGTAGCAACTTCCTTTACAAGCTGTGCTCCCATATTCTCAAATGGGTCAGCAAGCTCAATTTCCTTTGCAATTGTAACACCATCATTAGTGATAAGTGGTGCACCATAGGATTTATCAAGAACAACATTTCTTCCTTTAGGTCCAAGTGTTACTCTTACTGTATCTGCAAGTTTGTTAACGCCAGCACCAAGTGCTTCTCTGGCTTCAGCTCCGTTTTTAATTTCTTTTGCCATGATTAATATGCCTCCTTATTATTCGATAACTGCAAGAATATCGTTCTGTTTAACAACGATGTATTCTTCATCTTCAAGCTTAACTTCTGTTCCTGAATATTTGGAGAAAATAACCTTATCTCCAACCTTTACCTGCATTGTAACCTCTTTGCCATCTATAACTCCGCCAGGACCTACAGCAATAACTTCTGCCTGCTGTGGTTTTTCTTTTGCCTGACCCGGAAGTACAATTCCTGATTTAGTGGTCTCCTCAGCTACAAGCTGTTTTAAAATTACTCTGTCTCCTAAAGGTACTAACTTCATAACAATTCCTCCTTTAATAATACCTGACTTATTAGTCTTAGTTTTCTGTTAGCACTCATTTCAATCGAGTGCTAACCAATGACTATATATTAGTCACTTTTAGTATAGTATGCAAATGTTTTGATTTGTCATTTTCGAGCATTATCTTGATATTATCTCTTTATTACTCTTTTTTTCTCTTATTTACTAACTGTTTCTCATTTTTTTCCAACCTCATTACTCTTACCATAATAGAAAAGATACTGCTGGGCGTAGCCTCCATACTGGCCAAAATGCTCCCTGGCAAGACCTGCAATAACCGGAATCGGTGTTTCCTCCTTAAAATAGAGCTTTTCCATTATTCTCTTTATCCACACATCAATTGGAAAAGCATTTCTTTTTCCCAATGAAAAAAGTGCGACACAGTTGGCCACCTTGTCTCCTACTCCACGTATTTTTTTCAATGTTTCTATACATTCATCATAATCCGCCTCTAAAAGAGCCTTTTCATTAATTTCACCGGATTTAAACCGCTCACAGGCATCAATAATATATGTATTTCTAAAGCCGGCCTTGCATTCCTTAACTCCGTCCGCTCCTATTGATAATATGCTGTCTGCATCTGGAAAAGAATACATATTTTCGCCCAGACTTCTGCCGCAGCGTTCACTGATATTGGCAACTATCTGCTTAATTCTGGGAATCTGCTGATTTTGGGATATAATAAATGATATGAGTGTTTCAAAAAAATCCTGATTCAGTATTCGCACTCCCCACATCACGTCAATAGCTTCCTTCAGGGCATTGTCTTTTTTCAAAAGAATTCTCTTGATTGCACCATAATCCCTGTCCAAATCAAAATATTTTCTCCATATCAGGTTATATTCCTCCATTGTTGTATCATACAATGTGAGTGTATTACCAGCTTGAGCAGCCTTTAGCAGTCTACCCATTGCGGCTATTTCATACACCTCCTCGTCCAGCTTAATAAAATGAAAGCACTGACCACATTCAAGTGTCTGGCTAAGAAGAAAATCACTTAGATTTTCAATTACTACATTACCATTATCTAAACGTATATCCATGTTTTACCTCTTCTGATTATGAAATTTTTATAAATTACTATTTATCACTTTTAAATTTTACCATTTAGAGTTAAAATATTAAATAACAAATTGAAAGGAGTACCACATTATGAAGAAATTTTTTAAATTTGTAGTTGCAATTGCAGCGATTTGTGCAGGTGTTGCAGGCGGCATGGTATTATATTCCAAATACAAAGAGAAACAGGATGATGATCTTGATGATGATTATGATGATGATTTCTCTGATGACGATGATGACGAAACAGACAGATCATACGTTAAGATTAATCCAGACAAGGCTGAGGAAGCTGCTAAGAAGGCTGAGGACTAATAGTCCCCGGCTTTTCTTTATAGCCGCCATATGTCCTTAAGTATTCCAAGACCCTTGATTATCTGCTGTGCATTGAGGCGCGCATAGCCTATGATAATTGAGGGTTTGTTTTTTTTGCCCGTATTATCTATATAATAATCTGACATGGGATATACCTTAACTCCATGCTCTGCTGCCATATTAACTAAAGTATTCTCATCCATTCCATTATTCACAGACACTATCATATGGGCACCGGCATTATCTCCTGTAATCGTAACCTGGCTCCATTTTTTCAACTCACCAAGCATAATATCATGCTTGTTCTTATAGATGGTTCTCATGCGGTTAAGATGTCTTTCATACCCACCGTCTGCTATAAATTGCTGAACAATACGCTGGTCAAGTCTTGATACTGTGTTACTGCAGTATTTTTGCCCGTTATATTCCTTCATCAATCCCTTAGGAAGCACCATGTAGCTTATTCTAAGTGCTGGTGATATTGATTTGGAAAAGGTTCCTATGTATATTACCTTTCCCTCAGTATCATTTCCCTGAAGGGACGGTACCGGCTTGCCCTTATATCTGAATTCACTGTCATAATCATCCTCTATTATATATCTGCCTTCAGCTCTGGCTGTCCAGGCAATAAGCTCCAGACGTCTTTTAATGCTCATAATTATTCCTGTTGGATACTGATGCGAAGGCGTAACATATGCAATATCAGCTTTGGACTTTTCAAGCTCATCAATGCTTATTCCATACGCATCCAGCTCCACCGGTGCTACCTGACGCCCAAGTCCTTTAAGAATAGTGTATGACTTCTTATATGAAGGGTTCTCCATAGCAAATACACTATCCTTATTTATCAAAGTATTAAGAAGCATCAGCAGACTTTCATTACCTGCTCCAAGAATTATCTGGTCCGGTGATGCATTAACACCTCTTGAATCGTGAAGATATGTGGCAAGTATTTTTCTCAGACCAATATCTCCCTTTCTGTCTCCGCTGTTAAAAATATCACTTTCCTCTGGTACAATTACCTGTCTGGCTATTTTTCTCCATTCATTATATGGAAAATGTGCTGTCTCTATTCCATCGGGTGAAAAAATGATATCACACCTGTTCTGTCTCTGTTCATGTGGTTCATCCCCAGCTGCAGCTGTCAATTCTCCAAAAGATTCCTCCAGCTCCATAACATAATATCCCTTTTGGGGTCTGGTCTCTATGTACCCTTCCGCCGCCAGCTGGTCATATGCCATAAGAATGGTACTTCTGCTGAATTGAAGATATGCTGCAAGTGCTCTTGATGAGGGCAGCGAGGTACCTTTTGTCAATCTGCCCAGCTTAATTTCATTCTTAATATAGCTGTATATCTGCTGATATGCCGGTTCCTTTGACGTAGTGTCTATAAATACTGCGAGCTCCTTCATCTGGTATTATCTCCATTCTTATTTTTGCATACATCAAGAATACCACCTGTAAAAAAAATGTACAAGCCCCCATTAATCTGATATACTCCTATTATCACTCAAAAGGAGTATCCATATGAAAGAAAAACTATATTCTATACCAATAAATGATGCATTTGCAGTTGACTGTGAATGTCCAATATGCCAGATGTATAAAAAGCTTGAGGACGATGCCGTTGAGTACACAATGGGTCCAAGCTACATGGAGGACGACACAAGGGCAATGACTGATGCAGCAGGCTTTTGTGACAAGCATATCCGTATGATATACAATCAGGACAACCGCCTTGGTATGGCCTGGGTTATGAAAACACATTTTGACAAAACAATTACCGATGTTAAAAAGCGCATGCCATCAGGTCCTGCCAAGCTGCTCAAAAAGGAAATTGGTTCCTCCTCCCTTGTTCAATATATTGATAACCTTAATAGTTCCTGCTTTGTATGTAACAGAATCAACAATTTCTTTGACCGCTATGTGGACACCGTTATTCAGCTGTGGAAAAGCGATAATGATTTTCGTGAGCGCTACAACAGCTGCAAAGGCTTTTGTACCCCTCATTACAGTATTCTTTTGAAAAAAAGCGTAACTATTCTAAAGGGTGAAGAACTGGAGCAGTTTATTGGAATCACCAACAAGCTCTATATTGATAACATGGAACGCGTAAGAGATGACCTTGCATGGTTCATTAACAAATTCGACTATACCTATAGAGATGAACCATGGAAAAATGCCAAAGACTCTATTCCAAGGTCAATGATAAAGGCAAATTCAGTTATTATAGATTGAAAAAAAGTATATTTTCACCAGCATCAAGGGTCTGCTGTGAAGCTGCTCCCGGCGTCTGGATTCAGACAGGCTGCGTTCTGCCTTATGTATCATTCGCTGTGGCTGTGCTTCACTACGCAGGCCCTTGAAAGGCTGGCGAAAATATGCTTTGATACAATTATATAGCGCAAAATAATTCATGTTCTACAATATTATTTCCAGTATTTGCAAACTTTTTTCTGAGCATCCTCCATAGAAAGTTGATATTTATCAATTACAATTCCCACTGTTTCATCTTTGGATGAGCCGAATTCTCTACATGTACCTATAAGAATTTCAATGCCACGCTCTATTCCCTGCTCAATCCCACGCTGTTCTACATAATCACTCAAATTGCACATCTTATTCATCTCCTCTTCTAATTCATAGCTCATTGGAATATTGAATTTTTCCTCAAGTATTCTTTTCTTTTCTCTTACCGCCATATCAGACAGAATCACCCGCAGCATCTGTATTGCTGATATATGGGATTCAGTTTCATTTTGCCGTCCAACTCCAACTATTATTACTGACATCAAATCGTATCTTGACGTATCCTTATAGCTTCCATATAGCTCATGTCTTGTCATATGGTATTCTGTTATTGTATCAGCCATTCGCTTTGGTACATTCATGCATATCCAGATAGAATATACTTTTTTGATGCTGTCATAATCATCTCCCAAAAATTCTGTATCCTTCTGTGAAGAGATAAGTCTTGCACTGTAAAATACACCTCGTGTTACAATGTCATATCCAGGATAATAATCATTCTGTGCCTCAACGTTAACAATTATACGTATTCGTTTTTCACCAAGCAGCAAAATCGTAAACCTTATGTCGAATTTAATTCCGCCTTCTCCCGGTATATTATCCTCTTCAGCACTACCTGTTATTTTCCGGTTGGTAAGTCCCGGTTCAATTGATACCGTTTCTATTTCTGGCTGACCTTCAATTGAGTCGATTATCTCCTGTATGGTGCAGTCCTTCACTTCATTTACAGTATCTTTAAGGATATTTGCAAGTATACCGGCATCCTTTAGGATGTTTTTAATCTGGGTATCATACTTTGCTTTGGAAGCTGCCGCTTCAATTGCTTTGGATGCATGTGTTTTCTTTTTCATATACGTCCTCCTATTCTGTTGTATTAATAAGCAGAATGGGAAAACATTCTCCATCAATCCTGCTTATTCAGTTATTACCAAGCAAGGATTATTTGTGGAGGAATTCCACATGAATACTGTAAAACAGTATGTCGAAATTATTCTAACGACGCAGAACCGATGCTTTGTTGAAACAATTATAACTGATAAAAGAGTCGTTATCAATACCCTTTAATCAAGTTTTAAAGTATATTTTCACCGGCTTTTAAAGGCGGAGCAGAAGGCAGACAAACTGCTGTCTGCCTGCCTCTATAAGCTGTTGCCTGATAGTGCAGAAGGCGGACAAACTGCTGTCTGTCCGCCTTCAAAAGCAGCTTTACTTCTGCCTGAATACATATATACTTGTACTGCTCAGTTCATCACCATCATCCGAGGTCTCCTGAACCACCGCAATACTGTCGCCATCCTCAAGCTCCACTTCATCAAGTATTAATTCATTCTCACTGGAGAAGGTGGTAGATACATCCTCCCCGTTAATTCTCACAACACTGTTCTGCGTAAAATTCTCACCGGTTACTATTGCATGCCCTACAATATTTCTGGCATTAATAATCTTAATATCCTTATATCCCATAACCATGTTAGTTACAGAATATGGGTTAACTCCATCATATGCATCACAGTCTCCATACAAAATATCATATTCAAGCAGTTTAAGATTGCTAAGATAAGTATCCTGATCAAGAGTATTCATTGTTGTAAGGTGATATTTGGAAATAACACCACCTACAAGACCAAGCCTGCTCATTACAACTGATGAAAGCTGGAAAGCCTGAACGTCCTCATCCTGCTTTTCAAGTCCAAAATTATTCCAAATTACATATTCTGTCTGATATATATCGCCATTTTCAAGAGTTTCATCTGTAAAATCAAAGGTCGGAAGGTGGTCTCCATAAAATACAACAACCGTTTTCTCCTGTCTTGCAGAAAGCTTAGCAATAAGGTCACCTACAAGCTGGTCCATCTCATAAACCTGGTTAACATAATATTCAAATCCATCTGGATTACCTGTAACATCATTGTTAGTAACCTTGATTGGCAATTCAAAGTCAGTTGTATCCTCCGGATAATCTCCATGCCCCTGAACAGATATTGTATAGACATAATCCTGACCCTCTGAAGCATCAAGAATTCCTAAAATTTCATCGGTAAGGCAGGCATCCTTCGCCCATCCTGTAGGATTTTCCTCTACGCCATTAATGTATTCAATCGAAGTAAAGGTATCAAAACCAAGCCTGCTGAAAACAGTATTCCTTGAGTAGAAATCGCCCTCATTATCATGAAGTGCATTGGTAGTATAGCCATAGTTCTTCAGATAATAGCAGATTGACTCACACGCATTATTACGAAGTACTGTCTTATACGGATATTCTCCAGGACCAAAATCATCCAGATTCATTCCTGTTATTACCTCAAATTCCGTGTTGGCAGTACCTGCCCCAAACGCCGGGACAGAAAGATATCCGCTTGAATACTCTCTGTACAGCTTATGAAGATTAGGTATTGGGTCCTGTGAAAACTTTAAATCCTTAACTAAAAATGGGTCGAACTCCGATTCAAGCTGTACAAAAATTATGTTAGGATAATCCTCAGGTTCTGTTGGTGTGACCTCTGCACTGTTATCAAGTGCATCCTCAACAGAAGTCTCAACCTCTTCAACCAGGTTATCAACCTTATCCTTGGAATAATCCTTTGGTTTCTCGATTCCACTGTTAAATACTGAGGCTGTAAAACAATAGCCAAAACCATAATCACGATATGCCTGACCAATATTACCAAAATTAGTTGCAAGAAGCCCTGTTCCTGTTCCTATATTTATAAGAAGCATAAGCGCACCAAATGATACTGCTGATGCCAATGCTGCTTTCAGATAATTAATTTTGTCCTTTACCTTAGGCGACTTAACAGCAACCATAACAATCAGTCCTACCGCTACTACTATCAGTAGAATTACAAGCACTACCTGAAAGGTATTAAAATACTTTGGCAGAACCTTCATGCAATCTCCGATATTAAGTACATCCGGCGCAGTAAAAGGTGTCTTTCTAAAGGAAAGAATTATACAGTTAACAATACCCATAATCAGCCATAAAATACTGATAAATGATGTTACAAATATTCTTTTCCTGAAAAAGCAGGCAATTGTCAATGTGAAAAAAATTAACAGACAGTTATATAGAAACGGATATGGTCTTGTTCCTATATGAATAAATACCTTCAAAAGCGAATGTCTGCTTAAGGCTTCTACAACAATATTGAGCAGCACTGCAAGAAATGCCAGCCTGATAAATACTATGCTGAAAAACCTGTTGTTCCATATACTGGATATTTTAATAAAAAATTTTGATTCTTTTAATTTGTTCATTGTGTCCTCTTTGTCTTCATTACATCCCGAAGATCTCTTGCCTTCTCCTTAAGCTTGGCATTAGCTGTCCTTGATACAATTACTGCAGAAGCCATTTTGGCTGCAACCTCATATTTGCCAAGCTTTGCAGCAAGGTCTGCAATCAGATAATCCAATGTAGACTCATCCATTCCACATATTGGAAAATCTTCCTTGGCTCTGCTGGTAACAAATCCGTCGAATGCATTTGCAATCATATCCTTCTCATTTTGTTCACAAACCTTTATAAGCTTGGCCGCATTGGGATTATCAGTCGGAATATTTTCCTTCATTCCTCTGTAAAGCCAGGCTATTTTCAGGCAGGTATATGCTCTTTCGCTTATCTTACCCTTCTTAACTATGGTATTAAGCAGAGCAAGCTTATGTCTGTTAACTGCCTCCTCATAGGTATAGGTATCGCCAGATTGTGGCAGCCCCTTAAATGCCGCTGTTACATTGTCCTTTATCAGCTTTGCCTGAGCAGCGGTCATATAGCTGAAAAAACGACTAAGCGACGCATACCCACAGTGAGGGCACACGATAGCATCATATTTGATAGAATCAATACCTGCATACTTTGGTCTAAGGTCTGAATCAGAGCCAATCAGCCGTGGCTTACCTGTTTTTACAGTTTTGGATTTAAATTCCTTGTCGCATACAGGACATTGCACCTTTTTATCAAAAATAAAATCGGATTCCATAAGCACCGGTTCCTTCGGTTTAGTATCCTCAGGTTGTTTTTCTGCCTTCTTCTTATCATCTTCATATATCTTTACATTTGATAATCCATTCAAGCCCATTGATTCTAGGCCGGAAAAAATATTGCCCATTGTTATACCTCCACCTGGTTCAGCAAAAAATAATAATTCTTTCATCCCACTTTTATGCATACTAAATATAATAACAGACGCATGGTTTTTTTACAATCCCAGTTTAAATACATTTATCGGAATATTTCGTCAATACCGGTTTATAATTGGGTATTGACATATATTTTTTTTTCAACTACAATGCATTTATCAGAAGAATAAATGCTGTGACAGGAACAAGTAATGTCATGTGGAACCTACAGAAAGCTGCCGGATGATGAGAGGCGCAGGGGAATCATTACACGAATACCTCCTTGAGCTTTGCACCCAACAGTTTATCTTAGTAGGCTGCAACGTAAGACATACGTTATAATGTCAGGGTATCGTTAACAACTGTACTCGATGAGATATCAGATGTGAATCTGATATAAATAAAGGTGGTAACACGGCATAACAGTCGCCCTTTCAGCTCAAGCTGGAATGGCGTTTTTTTATTCAAACAGAAAAGGAGAATTACTATGGGAATTTATGAAGAGCTTCAGGCAAGAGGCCTGATTGCACAGGTAACTGACGAGCCTCTTATAAGAGAGCTTGTTAACAATGGCAAGGCCGTATTTTACATCGGCTTTGACCCAACAGCAGACAGTCTTCATGTTGGACATTTCATGGCTTTATGTCTTATGAAGAGGCTTCAGGAGGCTGGCAATAAGCCTATCGCACTTATTGGCGGAGGAACTGCCATGATTGGTGACCCTTCAGGACGTAATGACATGCGCAGCATGATGACAAAGGAGACAATTCAGCATAACGTTGACTGCTTTAAGAAGCAGATGAGTCGTTTTATTGATTTTTCAGATGACAAGGCTCTCCTTGTTAATAATGCAGACTGGCTTATGGACCTGAACTATGTTGACGTATTAAGAGAGGTGGGACCTCATTTCTCAGTTAACAGAATGCTTACTGCTGAATGCTACAAGCAGCGTATGGAAAAGGGATTAAGCTTCCTTGAATTCAATTACATGATTATGCAGAGCTATGATTTCTACACCTTATTCCAGAAATATGGCTGTAACCTTCAGTTCGGCGGTGATGACCAGTGGAGTAATATGCTTGGGGGTACGGAGCTTATCAGACGTAAGCTTGGCAAGGATGCATCCGCAATGACAATTACTCTCCTTCTTAATTCCGAAGGCAAGAAGATGGGCAAAACACAAAGCGGTGCTGTATGGCTTGACCCTGAGAAAACATCCCCATACGAATTTTTCCAGTACTGGAGAAACGTAGATGATGCTGATGTTATCAAATGTATTAAAATGCTTACCTTCCTTCCTCTGGAGCAGATACAGTCTATGGAGAGCTGGGAAGGCAGCCAGCTGAATACAGCCAAGGAGATTTTGGCTTACGAGCTTACTGCACTTGTTCATGGTAATGATGAGGCTGAAAAAGCAAGAGAAAGTGCCCGCTCTGTATTTGAAGCAGGTGATACCACTAATATCCCTTCTGTTGAGATTTCTCAGGACCAGTTCAAGGATGGCAGCGTAGACCTTATTACACTTATGGTAGCCGGAGGACTTAGTGCAACACGTTCTGAGGCAAGACGTAATATTGAACAGGGCGGTGTCACTGTTAATAATGAGAAAGAAACTGATTTTAAAAAGACCTACACTGCTGATGATTTTGGAGACGGAATCGTTATCAGAAGAGGCAAAAAGAACTTTAAGAAAATGATTCTCAAATAATTACCTTCAATAAAAAATAGAGCCTTTGCAGATTGAATTTCTGCAAAGGCTCCATTTTTTATCCGCCATAATACTGGTCAATATCCCTTACCAGTCTGCCATCTATTTTCCCTCCATCTGCCATATTCATCAGCATATTCACAGCCTCTGTATGTGACATTCCCTTCTTATATGGGCGTTCCTCCGTAAGTGCCTGATATATGTCAAGACAGGCCATAAGTCGTTCCCATTTATCAAGCTGTTTATCTGTAAGACCGAATGGATAACCTGCTCCGTCCAGCTTTTCATGATGATAGGAAGCCCATCTTGTAATATCCTCCAGTCCCGGGATATCTGAGAGTATCTTATATGTATAGTATGCATGTGTCTGTATATGCTTGAACTCTGCATCATTAAGCCTGTCAGGCTTTTCAAGGATATCCCTGTCCACAACAAGCTTGCCTATATCATGCAGTGCCCCTGCAAAATACATCTTTGCCGCAAATTCCTCACCCATACCGTAATACAAAGCCATATCGTGAGCTTTTTGCGCAATTCCAATTGAGTGTGTTTTAGTAAAATGAGATTTATAATCAACAATTCTTGCAAATACACTGGCAAAATCCATAAGCTGCTGTGGTGAGCAGCACAGTCTTCCACCTGGAAGCATATCCTGAAGATACAGGTCTATCTTCTCATTGCGAAGGCTGCTAAAACCTGTTTTATTGAACACCTCCAGAAATGCCTGAGCTTCCTCTGTGGCGAATCTAATACCTGTATTATCCTTAACAAACTTAATTATCTGACTTTTTTTACCATCATCCATCCAGCTTAGGTCAAATCCGGCATCTATCGTATCACTCAGCTGTATTAATCTTGCACTTTGGGGAATTTCATTCATTTTTTTACCAAATGGACCACTTCCATCTGCATTTTCATGGTGATAGAGTACTGCACCCCCTGTCAGTGCCTTATCAAATGGCATAAGCTTCATTGATTCCTCTCCCATGCTGCAGTGAAGGCCAAGGCTTTTGCCAATTTCACCTATTGCAGCCGAATATACACCGTCAAATTCGTCCTGTATATACTCTGATAACGCGCAGTCATGCATAACGCTGCAGGCTGAAAGCACCTGTTTGTCTTCTATACCAGTCATTACCCCCATCTGCTCGCCAACCTTCATTGCAATGGCCGCAACTCTCTTACCGTGGTTAGTCGTAACCCCTATAACATCATGCTCCACACAATCCAATGCATATGACAATGCAAAAAGAATCCCATTAAAATCAAAATCAAGCATTATTTATCCCCTCCTCTTTTGTTTCCATTCCTTTATCTCTTTAAGTCTTTTGCTATATCTGCTCTCATTTCCCTGTTCGGTTGGAACATAATACTCTTTTCCCATCAGTGAATCCGGCAGGCACTGCATATCAGTAAGCTTGTCCTCAGTGTCATGAGCATACTGATAACCTTTTCCATAATTTTGCTCCTCCATAAGCTTAGTTGGCGCATTTCGTATTACAAGAGGAACCGGCTCTGCCAAATGTTCAAGGGCATCCTTTTTGGCAGACTCATATGCCACATACAAAGAATTGGATTTGGGAGCCATTGACATATATACAACAGCCTCTGTGAGATTAACACTGCACTCCGGCATTCCTATATAATGACAAGCATTATATGCTGCAACTGCAACCTCCTGGGCATGTGAATCTGCAAGGCCAATATCCTCACTGGAAAATCTGATAACACGTCTTGCAACATACAGCGGGTCTTCACCAGCCTCCAGCATTCTTGCCAGCCAGTATACAGCTGCATCCGGGTCTGAATTACGCATTGACTTGTGAAGTGCAGATATAAGATTATAATGCTCCTCCCCATTTTTATCATATAACAGTGATTTCTTGGAGGTACACTGTAATAAAGTTTCTTTGGTAACTGTTATATTCCCCTGACTGTCCAGGTCTCCATTAAGTACAACCATTTCAAGAGTTGAGAGAGCATTCCGCGCATCACCATTAGCAGAGGCGGCAATTATCTCCAGCATTTCCTCTGATATGTTCACATGCTGTGTTCCAAAACCCCTATCATCCTTAAGTGCTCTTGACAATAATCCTACCAGTTCCGCTTTGCTCAATTCATGAAGAACAAAAACCTTGCATCGCGACAAAAGAGCGTTATTAATCTCAAAGGATGGATTTTCTGTAGTTGCTCCTATAAGTATGATGCTTCCTTTCTCTACAAATGGAAGAAATGCGTCCTGCTGCGCTTTATTAAATCTGTGAATCTCGTCAACAAATACAATCGTTATCTCGCCAACAGCTCTATTGTCCTCCGCCTGCTCCATAACAGTTCTAATTTCCTTTATTCCGCTTGTAACAGCTGAAAAATCAATAAATTTTGCCTTTGTGGAATTAGCAATAATCCTTGCAAGTGTAGTTTTACCAACACCCGGAGGGCCCCAAAATATCATTGATGATATCTGGTCATTTTCAATAAGTCTTCTGAGTACTTTTCCCTTCCCAATCAGGTGGGTCTGACCTGTGAATTCCTCAAGGCTCTGTGGTCTTAGTCTGGCTGCTAATGGCTGCGGCAACTTTCTTCCAAACAAACTAAGCTGTTCCAATATATCACCTCCAAGCTTTTATACTCCCTGGCTGTTATACAGCTGAGCATAAAAACCATTTTTAGCAAGTAATTCTTCGTGATTACCCTGTTCTATAATATTACCGTCCTTCATAACCAGAATAATATCTGCTGACTGAATAGTAGAAAGTCTATGAGCAACAATAAAGCTGGTTCTTCCCTGCATCATTCTTGCAAAGGCCTCCTGAATCTTCATCTCTGTTCTGGTATCAATTGAGGAAGTTGCCTCATCCAGAATAAGCATTGGAGGCAGGCAAAGCATTACCCTTGCAATACACAGCAGCTGCTTCTGTCCCTGGGACAGGCTTCCGCCATCCTCACCAATTATTGTATCATAGCCGTTTGGAAGACGCTTAATAAAGCTGTGTGCATGAGCAGCCTTAGCGGCCTCAATTATCTCCGCTTCGGTTGCATCTGGTTTTCCTGTTATTATATTGTCTCTGATTGTTCCAGATTTCAGCCAGGTCTCCTGAAGCACCATACCATAGCTGCTTCTAAGACTGTTTCTGGTTACATCACGTATATCCTTATTCTCCACCATAACAGAGCCTTCATCTACATCATAGAATCTCATAAGCAGGTTAATTACAGTAGTTTTACCACAGCCTGTAGGTCCAACAATAGCTACTCTCTGTCCCGGTTTAACTGTAAGATTGAAATTCTTAATAAGCTCTTTTTCCTTATCATAAGAAAATGCAACATCGGTAAGCTTAACGCTTCCCTGTCCCGGCTTAACCTCCAGCTTCTCTGTTCCGTCATCCACAAGTGGCGGCTCCTCTATCAGGTCAAGCACCCTGTCTGCGCAGGCAAGTGCATTCTGAAGCTCTGTTACGACTCCCGAAATCTCATTAAATGGTTTGGTATACTGGTTGGCATAGCTTAAAAAGGCTGAAAGCTGGCCTACTGTGAGAGTTCCTCTTACTACGGCAAATGCGCCTGTAAGACACACAAGAGCATATACTACATTATTAACAAAACGTGTAGATGGATTAGTTATCGAAGAGAAAAATATTGCACGAAGTGAATATTTCTGAAGTCTTCCATTAATCTCATCAAACCGTTCCATGGCCTCGTCCTCATGACCAAAGGCCTGAACCACCTTTTCATTACCAATCATTTCATCAATAAATCCGGTCTGTTCTCCTCGTACCTCTGACTGCCTGCGAAACATTGTGTATGTTTTTCTGGCAACAAATGCGGCAACAAAAAAGGATAATGGTGTGACCAAAACAACAACAAGTGTTATTTTCCAGTTAATTACAAGCATAAACACCAGTGTTCCAATTATTGTCATAACGCCTGTAAAAAACTGGGTAAATCCCATTAACAATCCATCAGCAAACTGGTCAACATCTGCAATAACTCTGCTGACAATCTCGCCGGTAGGATGAGAATCTGCATATTTAACAGGAAGCACCTGGAGCTTCTCAAAGGCATCTTTTCTAATATCTCTTATTACCGAATAGGTAATCCGGTTATTGCATACATTCATTACCCACTGAAATAACGCTACTATCCCAACAGTTATAAGAATTGTTGTAATTATCTGTACAATTCCTGCAATATCCACATTTCCTTCGCCTATTATCCTGTCTATGGCACGTCCCTGCAGTATAGGAATATACAGCTGGCCTGCAACAGTTACAAGTGCAAGCACTACTGACATTATCATAAAAAATCTATATCTTCCAATATAGCGCATAACTCTTTTAATTGTAGAGGTTTTAATTTTCCTGGCCATTACTGTGCACCTCCTGTCACCTTATTGCCATCAGTATTATATATCTCCTGATATACCTGACATGACTGCATAAGCTGCTGGTGTGTTCCCACTCCTGCAACCATTCCATCCTCGAGTACAATTATC
Source organism: uncultured Butyrivibrio sp. (assembly GCA_964441705.1). Taxonomy (GTDB): domain Bacteria; phylum Bacillota; class Clostridia; order Lachnospirales; family Lachnospiraceae; genus Eshraghiella. Next base: position 12,146 of record CAYTWF010000029.1, on the reverse strand, counting down.
TGGTCTGCATCCCTGAGAGATGCTGTACGCTGAGATACAATAAATGTTGTAATATTTCCCTCAAGCGACCTGATTGCACTGCGAAGTCTGGCATCTGTAGCATAATCAAGTGCTGATGAGCTGTCATCAAGGATAAGTATCTGCGGACGCTTAACAAGAGCTCTTGCAATTGTAAGTCTCTGCTTCTGTCCTCCTGACAGGTTACGTCCTCCCTGCTCAATCATATAGTCAAGCCTGCCCTTTTTCTGTGACACAAATTCCTGTGCCTGGGCAAGCTCAATCGCCTTGTCTATCTGTTCATCTGTTGCATCCGGTCTGCCCCATTTAATATTATCTCTGATGGAGCCATTAAAAAGAACTGCCTTCTGCATTACAACACCTATCTTATCCCTAAGCTCATCTCTGGTGTAATCCTTTACATTAGCACCGTCAACAAGCACCTCTCCTGCTGTAGCATCATAAAATCTTGGAATAAGATTTACAAGAGATGACTTACCTGAGCCTGTTCCACCAATAATGCCAATTGTCTCACCATGACGCACCTTAATATTAACATTGCTTATTGACTCTGCTCCGGAATTCTTATATGTTAGCCCTACATTATTGAATTCAACTGCATATTCACTTCCTGTCACCTCAGCAGAGATTTCTGGGAATTCCATCGTGGAATGAACCTCAAATATCTCCTGAATTCTATTGGCAGATGCCAGTGCCTTGGTTACCTGAATAATCAAATTGGCAAGCTTAATAAGCTCTACAAGTATCTGGGACATATAATTAACCAACGCTACAACCTGTCCCTGAGTAAGAATTCCATTATCAACTCTTACTGCTCCCGTACGAATCAGCACAACCATTGCTATATTAATAATTACAAAGGTTATGGGATTCATAAGAGCTGACACTCTTCCTGCTACGGTCTGTATGTGAGACAAAAATGTATTGCCCTCTTTAAAATCATTAATCTCTGACTGCTGTCTGTTAAATGCCCTGATTACCCTGGTTCCTGTAAGGTTCTCCCTGGTAGTCTTAAGAATTCTGTCAAGACCAGCCTGCACCCTGCCATACATTGGAATAGATATCAGCATTATTCCAAAAACAACAGCTGTCAGCACGGGAATTGCAACACAGAATATGAGCGCACATCTTACATCAATAGTAAATGCCATTATCATTGCACCAAGCACAATAAATGGTGAACGCAGGAACAGTCTCAGCACCATGTTGACACAGCCCTGAACAGAATTAACATCACTGGTCATTCTGGTAATAAGTCTTGAGGTTCCAACCTCATCGATTTCTGAATAGGAAAGAGTCTGAATATGCTCAAAAAGAGAATGTCTCAGCTCTGTAGCAAAGCCTGTAGCCGCTTTTGCGGCAAAATACTGCGCAGTAATGGAGCATACAAGACCTACAACTCCAAGCCCAATCATAATAAGAACCCTTGTTACAATATAGTGCTGGTCTCCATTTGCAATACCATTATCGATAATTGCCGCTACAACAAGCGGCACTATCAATTCAAATGAAGCCTCCAGCAGCTTGAACAAGGGTCCAAGAATACTTTCTTTAATATAATGCTTAAGATACACAAGTAATTTAGTCATAAAATCCCCTTTATCATACTTCACCAAATCTGGTTTTGATATAGTTCTTAATTATATCAACACACTGCTCGTATGTAAAGACACCTGTATTAAGACATAAATCATAATTATATGGACTTTCCCATTCTCTGCCGGTATGGTACTTATAGAAACCGCGACGATAATGATCTGTTCTTGTAATATACTGCTGCGCCCTCCTGGCATCAAAACCATTCAGCTCCATCTCACGCTTAACACACTTATCCATAGGTGCATATATAAATATTGATATCAGCCTTGGATTATCCTTAAGGATAAAGTCGGCTGCTCTGCCAATACATATATAGGATTCATTCTTAGCCAGCTCCTTGAGTACCTTTGCCTGATAATTAAACAGATTCTCATTAGAGGTAAAGTCATCACTGTCTGGTCCAATAAGCTCTCCATTATACACCTTCTGTGATGCCTTAAATAAAAGACTCTGTTTCATGTGTTCGTCAGCCCTTGCAAACAGCTCCTCATTAATTCCGCTTTCATCTGAAGCAAGTCTTAAAAGATTGCGGTCATATACATCAATGCCCAGCTCCCTGCCTAAAAGTCTGCTTATGCTTGTGGCTCCGCTGCCACAGGTTCTTGTTATGGCGATTACATAATTGTCCATAAAAGCCTCCGTCCTACTGCATTTACGTAACAGTTTTTTGATATATACATTATACCACCTGACTGCACAAAATAACACTTTTTTAAAAAAGAATTGACAATCTTCCTGTTATCATATATATTGTCTTTTGTTAGTTCATTTTGTGAACTATTAATTTTGTGAACTATTATGGAGGATAATTATGACAGAGGATATAAAGCTAAGTGAGGACCTGCTGGACGCATGGCTTAACATCTCAATGAAGCTGTGGAATGAACGTCTTGTTAAGTACATGTCATATAACGAAGCTCTTGTGTGTCACCTGCTCTACAAGCAGAAGCTTGAGCAGCCTGAGAACCCATGTCTCACATTAATGCAGCTTAGTAAGGCTACTGGAATTCTTAAATCCCAGATGAACAAAACCCTGTCCTCTCTTGAGGCTTCCGGTTTTATTACACGCAAACGTTCCAGAACGGATAAACGTATTGTATACATTTATATGGAGGATTCCAACATTAATACCTACCTTGAGGAGCACCAGCACATTCTTGGAATTGTTAATGAGGTAATCAGTAGAATTGGACCTGACAAATCCAGCCAGGCAATAGATATTTTTAATGAAATCGCTGACAAGATGAGCGACGTTACCACGAAAGGATAATTGATATGGCAATAAAGATATTATGTGATTCTGCAGCAGATTTTGATATTGAAGAGATTAATGCTCTCGGCCTTTTATACGTACCTATACCTGTATTATTTGGTGATGAGATGGTTGCGGACGGAATCAATATTACCAAAGACCAGTTCTATGACCGACTGGCAAGTGACCCTGTATTTCCAACTACCTCCCAACCTGCACCAGGTGCATTTGTTGACCACTTTAACCAGGCCAAAAAGGATGGTGACGAAATCATTGCCATCCTGATTCCATCCGGTCTTAGTGGAACCTACCAGAATGCCCTACTTGCGAAGAACATATCCGGTTATGATAAAATACATATAATTGATTCTCAAAACATAGCTGCATGTCTAAGAATACTGATTGAGAAGGCTGTTCAGATGCGTGATGCAGGTGCAGACGCAGCTTCTATTGTAGATGCAATTGAAGAATTAAAGCCAAGAATTCATGTTCACGCTGCTCTTGACACTCTTGATAATCTCTGTCGCGGCGGCAGACTTACCCGCGCTCAGGCAGGCATTGGTGAGCTTGTTAATATTAAGCCTGTGGTAACCTTAGACAGTGAGGGACATGTTGCCATGGTTTCAAAGGCTCTTGGCAAGTGTAAAGCCTGTGGTGCACTGATAAAGATTTTTGCAGCACAAGAGCTTGACCCTGACTATCCTGTATACTATATATATTCACATACAACAGATAACGTTGACCTTTTTAAATCCAAAATGAACGCCAGCGGATACCGCACCGACGGTGCTGGAACCTATAATCTTGGACCAACCATCGGAACGCATATCGGGCCTGGCGCATTCGGTGTATGCTATGTAACCAAATAAGCTAACAGCTCTTATCTATGCAGTCAGCAATTGTTCGATACATAAGCTCTGCGTCAATTGGTTTTGACAGATGTGCATTCATTCCGGCACGGACAGATTTCTCCCTGTCCTCGGAGAATGCATTAGCTGTCATTGCTATAATTGGAATTGTCTCTGAATTCTCATGTCCTGATTCTCGTATTTTCTGCGAAGCAGTCAATCCATCCATAATCGGCATTCTCATATCCATAAGAACTGCATCATACTCTTCATTATTCCTGTTGAATTCATCTACAGCCTCCTGTCCATTGGACACAATCGTAACCTGAATCCCCGCCTTATTAAGAAGTCTTCTGGCTATTTCCTGATTAAGAGGATGGTCCTCTGCCAAAAGAATCTTTTTACCATCAAGCACTGACATATCCAGTATATCATGTCGATTGTCATTTACAACACGCTCAGATACCCTCATGGTAACATGAATATGAAAGGTAGTTCCTTTGTTAATTTGTGATTTAACATCTATGCTTCCATCAAATAATTCAACAATTTCCTTTACAATCGAAAGACCCAGTCCTGTACCCTCTACAGTTCTGAAGGCTCTTCCCTCCTGAGCAAAAGGTTCAAACATTTTGTTCTGAAAAGCTTCACTCATACCAATTCCACTATCAGCTACGTATATATCACATGGAAACACTCCATTTTCAATATCCCCATGAATCATACGAAATTCCACACTACCTCCATCGGGAGTATACTTAATTGCATTTGAAATAAGGTTAAAGCACATTTGGTTAAATCTCACCTTATCTGTAATAATACTAACATTATTCTTTCCTCTGGATATTGTAAAATTAATATTTTTCTGTGCACTTAATGGTATAAATGTGCTTTCTATATAATTAATAAATTCATCATAGCTGTAGGCTTCCATATTAAGTTCAATCTGCTTCTGCTCAATCCTTGACATATCAAGAATATCATTAACCAAAGACAGCAGGAACTGATTAGAGGTTTCAATTTTCTTTAAATCCTCCAGTGCAGCCTCCTTATTATCTATTTCCTCTCTCACAAGCCTGGTCAGATTCATAATCGTATTCATAGGAGTTCTTATATCATGGCTCATCCGTGAAAGGAAATCCGACTTGGCCTTACTTGCCTCCCTTGCAAGTTCAAGTGCTTCCTCTGTCTTTGCCAACTGATTCTGTTCCTTCTGATATATGTCTGTAACATCACTTCTGCAATACAAAATAGTGGACATTGAATCATCCAGATAGCAGAACTGACATTTTTTTCTAAATATTTTGCCATTATCCTGAATTGAGTATGCTATCGTATACACAGTCTTATCATTGAGCTGTTTAACAATATTATCCACTTTAAAGGCTCTGGTTATCTCTTCCCGTTCTGACGGAACCAGAATAAGTGGCAGTCTCTCACTTGCCCTCTTGTCAAAGTCACCTTTTCCAATTACCGTTGGTCCTTCTATTTTGCTTAAAATATTACGCAGAATATACTGGTGAGTCTTAACATCCAATAATCCCAGTGCATCATACTCCATTCCACTGAGCTTGGACACAATCTGTCTGTCAATTACTCTATCCGTTATATCATAGGTGTACAAAAATGCAATAATATCATTAGTGGATGGTTCTTCAATAAGCGAATACTTTGTAACAACCCAAAAAGACTGTCCACTGGAAACATACCTCTTATATTCAATGCTCCCCTCTGTCTTATCATCAATGTAGTCGTTAATCAGCTTCTGCCTGTCAAACATTTTAAGAATTGCTCTTTTTTTGGAACGTTTAATGGCAAGTCCTGCCAGACTTTCAAGTGCCTCGTCGTAAGTACATTCCTCTGGCATGTCTATTGCACTGTTTTTCTTGCCATAGAAAAACAGCACCTTATTTTGTGTAATATTATGACGTCCCTTGGCTATAAGATTCTCATCATCAAGCTCTGACATTGAATCCAGCTGGCGAAGATATCTGGCTTCTTTTTCTTTACGCTCGGTAACATTAATTGAAGTTCCTATTGCATTAATTATTCTGCCATTCTTATCAAACACAGGTGTAAGAATAACCCTCTCCCACCAGTTATTTCCACCATTAGGTGAACTTACAAGAAAGTCCCCCTGCACTATAGTTTTCTTATCAGTAAATGTATTAAATAAACTGCAATATTCTGATGCATTATCAGGATGCACATATCCGTTCTCAACAAGAGATTCAGGTACATTTTCCAGTACCTTGCCAAATCCATGCTGCTTAATAGAATCACCAGTCTGAATAATAAGCTTTTTATATGGGTCATATGTCCATACAGACATCTCTGCACTGTTAATGGCAGCCTCCAGCTGTATACGCTGCTCATGCTCACCTGTCTCATCCGATACATACAATATATATGAATCTACATTATTCCACAATAATGCCTTAGCCTTTACTGCAAAATATCTTCTGTCATTAAGGACAATATTAAACTCTGTATATCTGTCATAGCGCAGTCTGTTTACATCTTCATCCTTAAGAAGCATATTTTCCTCGCTGATAAGCTCGGAAATATTACTTCCCTGCAATCCTGCATTAGAAGGAAGATAAAAATAATCTCTTATAGCATCATTCATATATATAACACGCCTGGTCTGTCTCTCTGCAATACATACACCTACAGCCGAATCTTCTACTATACTCCTGTATAGCTCAGTTTCTTCAGACGGTTTGGTAAATACACAATAATATACCGGATATCCGTTGTCTTCACGTATTCTTGACGCTGATATATGAAGCCATGCCAGCTCCCCATTTTTCATATAGTATCTGAGAATATAATTAACCGAGAGTCCCCTGCCTACTCTTTTGTTAATGTACTCAACAAATTTGTTGTAATCTGCTGGTGCAACCAAATCCTCAATAAGAGTATTATTCTGTATATGTCTATCAATATCCTGTCTGGTTCTTCCTAATATCTGAGCAAATCCATCAGAATAATACTGGCATACAAAGCTCTCACCTATTCTAAATACTGCTACTCCACCTGGAATCTCATTCAGCAGGGTGTCAAGCATAATATTTTTCTCATGTTCCTCGTTAATATCGATTATTACATATATTATCTTTACAAGCTTTTCCTCTTCGTCCCTGTATACAAGACCAACAAGCTTACTCCACTGAAAGCTTCCATCCTTCATTCTCATTCTCAGTATAGTCTCTGTTCTGTCTTTACAGGACAATACCTTACCGGTAAAATTCCGGTATGCCTTTACATCATCCGGATGAACTATATCGGTACAGGTACCACTAATTATATCATCTCTGTCGCAGCCTCCAACTGCGTATCCAGAAAGGCTGTCCGACATATATGTAACATTGTTCTCATAATTATATTCAAAAATAGCGGCCTTAATCTCGTTAATTACAAGTCCATATCTATGATGCTCCATATCTGACTTAATCTGCAGCAGCTTGCTCTGGGTTATATCTGTCACAACAGATATAAGCAGATATGTATCCGGTTCATCCTGTTTGATTGCCATATACCTTCTATTCAGCCAGAATGTTTTCCCATCACCACGTGTCAGTTTGTGTTCAATTACCCCCGGTCTGCCATCGTTGATTGCCTGCGTAACAGCCTTTCTGATTGCCTCATGCTCCTCACTGGATACAAGCATACTATTAAATATACTTTCATGCTTCCTGTATTCATTCTCCTTTACCCCAACAAGCTCATAGAATTTCTGATTAGCATATATAAGTGTTTCCCGCCCATTCTTTACCTTAAAAATAGTGATACTGCTGTCCACATTCTCCGCTATCATGTTCAGCTGGGTATATGCTGTCTTCTCACTTGTAATGTCAACAAATGTAGCAAATGCATATCTATAGCCCTCAAATACAACAGTTGATACATTAAGCTTAATCCATAGAATTTCCTTATTCTTACGAACGATTCTATATTCATAGCCATTTACATTGCCATTGTTACTAAATTCAATTTGACTTTTATCCGACACAGGCATGTCATGAGGAAACATCAATGTGCCAATCTGATTATCGGACACTTTCTCATATTCCTCCCGGCTGTATCCAACAATATCATAATAAGCATCATTTAAAAATACAGGCCTTTGCGTAGCTATTTCAAACAATCCCATTCCGCAGGGAGCCTGATTCATTATTTCTCTTAAATATTCCAATGTATCAATTATTTCGTCCATTTTTACTCCCCTTTTACCATACGACTGTACTAATTGTACTACTTTTATATATTTTCATCAATATTTCTATTAAAATATACTAACAATAACTTCCTTTTTCTTTAATAATCTTATATAATGAAAATAAATTATTTCCATGAGGAGGATATAAATATGGACAGTACTTTTTTCAGCAAAAATGATGATGATGTCACCAGGCTGATGTGTAAAATTTTGTTATGGATGACATTAATTTTTCCAGTCTTTTTCCTGCTATCAATTGTGAAGGTATTTTCAATAACGGTACCAGCGCTGCTCAGGCTCCTGCCATTTGGCCTTATATGCACAATATCACCAACCATTCTTTATAAATGTAAGGTAAAGACCACCTTTCTTAAGAATTACAGTATAATTGCAGTTGGTGTTTTTATAGCAATCATGGCTACCAACTCTCACGTAGGAATCTACATGACCTACTGCCTTGCACTTGCATTCAGCTGTCTGTATTTTGACCGACGCTTTACAATTAGAACTGCTATTATTGGATACGTTTTACTTGTTGTGGCAGTATTTTTCCGTTCAAGAAATGTTGAGATATATGATGGTTCAACACCTATGAAATGGTTCATAGCCTATACTATGGGTTACACAATGGAATATGTTGCAATGTCACTGGTATTTATAAATCTTGCAAAGCGTGCAAGAAAGCTTTTGGAAACCCTGCATAACACAGAGCAGGTCAAGGATATTCTTACACATTGTGGAGATGCCTCTACCAACCTGTCAGAGCTTATGATTAATCTTAAGTCCTCCATTAATGACACCGTAGATAATAACAGCCGTATTAAGAATATAACTATTCAGACCAAGAGCGGATGCGAGCATAATCTTGACCAGGCTAACCAGACCTCAGAAAGCATTGAGAAGCTTGATTCCAATATTCTGGAGATTGCCGGACAGACTCAGGCGCTTACAGAGATTACCAACAGCTCCTATGAGAAAACACGTAACTACATTGATGTTATGAACAAGGCCGTTGAAGCCATGGAGCAGATACGCCAAGGCAGTGACTCGATTCAGGAGCAGATTGCAGCTGTTGAAAGCTGTCGTAATGAGATAAGTGATTTTGCCAATACAATATCCTCAATTGCAGCCAAGACTAATATACTTGCACTTAATGCTTCAATTGAAGCAGCTCGTGCCGGAGAAAATGGCAAAAGCTTTGCAGTTGTTGCCTCACAGGTTGGTCAGCTTGCAGAGGCCACCAAGAATGCAACCATTAATATTAAGCAGCGTATCGAGGCCATGAATGAAAGTGTCAGCAATGCCCATGAATCAGTTAACCAGAACGCCGTTACTGTTGAATCAGGTCTTACAGAGATAACCTCTGCGAGAGATGAAGCAGGTGCTCTCCTGGATTATCAGGTCCGGTCCAATGAAAAGGTTGCTGAGGTTGAAGGCAATCTTAAAGCTAATGAGGCCTGCCAGAATGAGGTATCAGTTATGTCAGCCGACATGAGTGAAGTTACACTTGAATCACTTAATCAGGTTGGCGAGATTCAGGAGGCTCTTGAAGCACAGGCAGAATTAACTGCTACTATGCTTGAGGCATTTGCACAGGTTCAGGCAATATCTGACCAGCTGCTTACAATCAGTCAGCAGTCAGTTGGATCCGAAGAATAACAGAAATTAATATTAAGGACAGGCCTGTAAAGATTATTTTCATTCTTTCAGTCCTGTCCTCTTCTATTGCATGTTATTTTCAGTTGGCTATGGCAAATATATCATTAACTCTGGTATAGAAATCCATTTCGTCATCAAAGGTATACGATTCATCTCCCCAAAAAAGATACTTGGACGTAAACGTCATTATATATACCTCATCGCCTTCAAAAAATCCCATATAATATGTACTTTGAATATCATCTGCTTTATGTTCACTATCCTTTGAAACTGCCTGCTCCTTAAGTGCGTTAACTGCAGCTCTTATGTCATCAGTATCCCTAATTGTAGCAACTGGCAGCATAGTTGAGTATAAATAATCAATTTTATCAATTTTGGCATAATCAATATCCTGAATTTCCCTGTTAACCACATGGTACAGTTTTTCTGTTAAGCTTAGATACAGACCCGTCTCATTTTCTTTTATATCTTCCATAAATAATTCATTCATCTTAATACTAAAATCCGCATCATCCACATTATAAGCTACATCATTAAAGTAAATTATATTTCCAGAATATTTTATCTTACAACTTCTATCGCCAATATAATAGGCAAATACATAACCATCTTGTAATTTATCTATATCATTCTCAATAACTGTCAATTTATTGCTTTTTATTTCATCAACTAATAACATTATTGTTTTGGAATCATCTATAGTACAGATAATTTCATTTGTATTTTCTGAACAAAGTTCCACTTTATCAATATCTGACGAGGAAAGTTCTTCGATACTTAATGGTTTTCCTTTGAATTTATCAGTCTCATACTCATCTGACTTATCGATTGATTTGTTATTTTTACAACCAGTAAGTACTATCATAATTAATATTAATAGCAATATACTTTTTTGCTTTTTGATTTGCATAGGCACCCTCCATACACTAATATAATGCACTTATAGAACCATTCCAGTGAAAAGATAAACTTCCTGATGCAAAATACATTGATCTGGCGTTATATGATGATATTACCACTCCACCTTTACCAACGTTTAACGCAGAATCCCAAATAATAATATTTTTTGTTCCAGCCAAATACTCAGTATATCCATAAATAGTTACTGCATGATTATATATAATTGCATTTGTTCCCACAGCTTTTCCATCTATTAATATTGGATATTTATTATCTATATTTCTTTTTATACAGTCCCAACCAAGCATAGTACTATGAAAGCTATAATTTTTAACTCCATATCTATTTAACGCTGTCAGCTTAGCATTAGTATCACCACCAGCATAATAACTTATGTTCATTAAATCTGCAACATTTTTTGCTGTTATAATAGATATCCCTTTATGTTCCTTTATATAATTTACCACGGTTGCAACAGAAGCAGCCCAACATAGATTTTGGTCTCCTTGCCCAGCCATTCCAACCAAATTGCAACTTACTGTTGTTGCCGTATAGGTACTATTTTTAGTTAAAGAACGTTCACCTTGAATATCATCCCCTAATACAGTCTTAATAATAACTTCTGCTTTTTCTATTCCTTCAATAATAATTTCATAATTTGTATCATAATCATTTTTTAACATATCACATGTACTACAATATTCATCTGTTAAAAAAAGCTTTTCTGATTCGTTTTGTGCAACAATCATACCACCCTGTCGAAAAAAAATATAATCTTTTTCATTATAATTTATATTATTTAACTCTGTAGCCATTTCAGATGAAACACTATATTCCCATCCATCCTCTGTATTCATTATGGTAGCAATTAATACATTATTGCCGTTAGTATCAACTAACGGATAATAAAATATTTGATTATGACGCACAGCACCACAATCGTAAATATAATAAGGCTGTCCAATCGTTAAATCCGAAAAATTTTTGTCATCACTGATTATGTTTTCCATATACACATTTGCAGCATTAATTATTCCCTTTATCGATTTTTCCAAAAAAATCTGTGACTCTATTGGAATATAATCGCTGATGCTATTCTCTTCGTCTGCCTTACTCTGTGCATACACATTTTGATAATTTCCAGCAAATAATATTGCTACTGCAAAAAAAACTCCTACTACTCTTTTCATTATTTTCTTCATTTTTTTACCTTTCCCTTTCTAATCCTTATTTCAGTTATCCTTGTTTTTTGTAGATAGTATATCTTATACATTCTAATAACTACTACATATTATTATGCTATTCTTATATTGCAGTTTTCAAAAGTGCTTTTTTTTCATTACAGTATCTTTTTTTATAAAAGTAAATAAAATAAATAAGCTTCTGACATAAAATCACATATTAATTATGTAACTTATTGCATTGTAAAATGCAAATAATAATGCTATATTGACAATAGGAAGGAGGATTTCAATATGAATGAGATATTTAATAAACTGCAGGAATTTGCAAAGCGCATACGGAAGCTGCTTGGTAATTCTGACATAAAGATTATTGTATATGGTTCATATGCCAGAGGCGATTATAGCAAAGACCCGTCTTTAGAAGTTAGCACCATATTCTTTAGGAGCAAATTTCATATTAATTT